>JANLGB010000072.1:9090-10312 GCA_024653405.1 Candidatus Saccharicenans sp. | reverse complement strand
ATTTAATCAAAAGGTTTATGGACAGGCCCTGGCGGGCGGCTTCCAGGGCAACCGTAGCCCCAGCAATTCCCCCTCCTAAGATCAACAGGTCTGAATAGAATTCTTCCCGGGATAATTCTTTCATCGCCTTCTCTTCACTCTTTTAAAGAAATTCTAACGAAATATCTGCCGAGCGAAAGGAATGAGTTAGGGCCCCGACCGAAATGTAATCGACCCCGGTCAGGGCCAGGTTTCTGACGGTCTGCAGATTAACCTGGCCTGAAATTTCAAGCGGCACCCGCCCCGAGACCAGGGCTACGGCGGCCTTAATTTCTTCTACCAGCATATTATCCAGCATGATCCAATCAGCCCCATTCTCCAGAGCTTCCCTGACCTCATCCAGGCTGGCAGTTTCAACCTCGATTTTAATGCTGGAAAGATTTCTCGCCCGCAGGTATTCCCTGGCTTTCTTCAGGGCCGGAGAGATTCCCCCGGCTATCCTGATATGATTATCCTTGATCAAAACCATATCTGAGAGACTCAAGCGGTGGTTCCAGCCTCCGCCCATTCTGACGGCATATTTTTCCAAAGCTCGCCAGCCGGGGGTGGTCTTTCTGGTATCCAGGATGCGGGCCCTGGTTCCCCTGACTTCATCTACAAAAGATTTGGTAAGGCTGGCTATGCCTGACAGGCGCTGCAGAAAATTCAGAGCTGTCCTTTCAGCCTGGAGAAGCGAGGCTGCCCGTCCGCTGACTTCGGCCAGAAGCTGCCCCCGCTGAAATTCCTGCCCGTCTTCCAGCTTTTTTCTGAACTCTACATCCGGGTCCAGCCGGGAAAAAACCCGGGCCGCAATCTCAATACCGGCCAGAACCCCATCCTGCTTGGCCAGGAAAACGCCCCTGGCCCGCTCTCCGGCCGGGACAACCGCCTCAGTCGTGATATCACCCGCAGGCAGGTCTTCGGCCAGAGCCAAGTCTATCAGTTGATCCACTCTTTCCCAGTCCATTTGGGATGATTATAAGAGTTTGGCCGCGAAGCGTCAACCGGAGGTTCGATCTGGTCCCGGCTGTTTTCCCATGCTGGTAAGAAATAAAATTTTGCCAGGTCCTCTTGCCTGCAACCTGGTTTTATGGCAAAATTCACCCTAATTTCCCGCCGGGCAAAGGATAAAAAATAAATGGTGACGAGAAACAGACCGGCCAGAATTGAACCGCCAGGACGGCCTCTGTCCACTGCTGACCTT
>JANLGB010000072.1:8782-9080 GCA_024653405.1 Candidatus Saccharicenans sp. | reverse complement strand
GGGGGGCGACTTTGCCGATATCTTCCTGGAATACCGGACCTCTCTGTCTATCCTGATGGAAGAGGATATTATCAAGGAATCTTCGGAAATTGTCACCCTTGGTCTGGGAGTAAGGGTTATCCGCAAGGACCAGACCGGATACGCCTACACCAACGACCTGTCGGAAGAAAAACTCAAATCAGCCGCCCTGGCGGCGGCCGCAGTGGCCAACTCCCCAGCTCATATTTCACTCCCAGCCCGCCTCCGCCCCCAGCGGATTTCCGGCCAGGTGGCCAGGGCCAAGCTCATGGCAACTTCG
>JANLGB010000072.1:0-8772 GCA_024653405.1 Candidatus Saccharicenans sp. | reverse complement strand
GGCCGTTAAATGAAAAAATCGACCTGGTGGAAAGGGCCTATCGTTCAGCCTTAAATTTTGACCCGGTCATCAAAAAAGTGCAGGTGGCTTATGGCGAATCCCTGCAGAAAGTCTGGATAATAAATTCTGAGGGGCTGTCGGCCGGGGACACCAGGCCGATGGTAAAACTGGTGGCCATGGCTCTGGCCGAAAAAAACGGCCGACGGGAATCCGGTTTCTCCGGCGGAGGCGGTCGGGTCGGCCTGGAATATTTTGCCCGGGAGCTAAGGCCCGAGGCCATCGGACAGGAAGCCGCTCGAGAAGCCTGCCTGCTGTTAGAAGCCGTTGACCCCCCGGCCGGCGAAATGCCGGTGGTTCTGGCTCCCGGTCACAGCGGAGTTCTGATTCACGAGTCGGTGGGACACCTGCTGGAAGCCGATTTTGTCCGCAAGAAGACTTCCGTCCTCTGGAACAAACTGGGGAAAAAAGTTGGTTCGGAGCAACTCAATATTTATGATGACCCGACCATACCCGGCTTCCGCGGTTCTTACAATATCGATGACGAAGGCCACCGTCCCCAAAAAACCCTGCTGGTGGAAAAGGGGGTGGTCAGGAGTTTTCTCCAGGACGGTCTTTCTGCCCGCCTGATGAAGCAGCATCCGACCGGGCACGGACGGCGGCAGGATTTTTCCAACTGGCCGCTGCCCAGGATGGGAAACACCTACATCGACCGGGGCGAATATTCAGCGGAAGAAATTCTCCGGAGCGTCAAGAAAGGATTTTACGTCAGCCGCCTGTCTGGGGGCCAGGTGGAGGATTCCGGTCAGTTCACTTTTTCCGTCACTCTGGGTTTCATGATTGAAAACGGCCGGACTGGACGCCCGGTCAAACAGGCCACCTTGATCGGCACCAATCTGGATATTCTGCAGAAGGTGGAGATGGTCGGTTCCGACCTGGAATTCGGCTGGCAGACCGGCACCTGCTCCAAGGAGGGGCAAGACGTCCCGGTTTCTGACGGCTGTCCCACCATTAAAATTGCCCGGATGACAGTCGGGGGAATCAGATGAAAACTGATGGCAACAACCTGAGAAAGCTGGCTGAAAGGCTGGTCCAGTACGGCCGCCAACAGGGGGCCGATGAAATAGAAATCACCCTTTACGACGGTCGGGAATTCGAGGTGGAGGTCAGGCTGGGTCGGATTGAAAACCTGGTCGAGGCCGCTTCCCGCTATTGTACCCTGCGGGTAATAAAGGAGAAAAGAGTGGCTTCGGCCAGTTCTTCTGACCTAACTCTTTCCACCCTCCAGTCGCTAATTCGCCGGGCCATCAGCCGAGCCCTTCTGACTCACCCCGATGATTTTGCTGGACTGCCGGCACCGGCCCGCTTCAAGATTACCGAAGATTCCCTAAAACTTTACGACCCAGAAGTGGCCAGGCTCAAGCCCCAGGAGAAAATCAAGCTAGCCCTGGCCACTGAAAAAATCGCTCTGAAGGATAAGAGAATTACCAACTCCTTTGGGGCCAGTTTCGTGACCAATGAGCTCAAAACGGTGCTGGTCAATTCCAACGGTTTCAGCGGCGAATACCTTCAGACCTATTGCAGCCTCAGTCTGGGACTCCAGGCTGGCCAGGGTGACCGGCTGGTTGAGGATTACTGGTTCTCCTCCAGGCGGCACTTCAAGGACCTGGCCTCACCGGAAGAAGTGGCCCGGACAGCTATCGACCGCACGGTCCGCCAGCTCAACCCGCGTAAAATCAAGACCCAGAACGCCCCGGTTATCTTTGAACCGACCATGACCTCCTGGCTGCTGGCTTTTCTTTTCGCCTGCGTTTCCGGCACCGCCGTCTATCAGCAAACGACTTTCCTGGCCGGAAAGCTCGGGGAAAAAATCGCCAATGACCTGGTAACCGTTATCGATGATGGCCTGTGGCCCGGCCGGCTTGGCTCCCGGCCTTTCGATTCCGAAGGTCTGCCCACCCAGAGAACGGTGGTTGTGGAAAAAGGCGTCCTGAAAAATTATCTCTGCAACACCTATGCTTCCCGCAAACTCAACCTGCCGGCCACTGGAAACGGTAACGGCCGCGGGGTGGTGCCAAACAACTTCTTTCTGGAACCCGGGCCGACCACACCAGAAGAAATCATCAGGTCAACTCGGAAAGGACTGCTCCTGACCCGGGTGATCGGACACGGGTTGAACTCGGTGACCGGGGATATTTCTCGTGGCGCTTCCGGGCTGTGGATAGAAGACGGCCGGGTGGTTTATCCGGTTTCAGAAATCACCATCGCCGGCAACCTGGGACAGATCCTGAAAAATATTGAAGCCGTGGGCAACGACCTCCAGTTTGAAAGCCCGGTCTGCGGGCCGACCATCAAGGTGGCCGAAATGACCGTGGCCGGAAGATGAAGAGATTTTAACCAGGGATTCTGTTCCCGAAGCGGTTCAGATGAACAACCTGGCTCAGGCGGCGCTTGGGCACGTGCAGGACACCGGTTTCATCCTTCCAGTATTTGACCGAATCCTGAAAGTCTTCGACCACCGGGCTTTCAGCCGGGTAGCCCAGGGCCAGGACCGAATCGATTTTATAGGCATCGGGAATTTCCAGAATATTCTTCAACCGGTCCCTGTCAACCGAGATTAACCAGCAGCTGCCTATGCCCTGGGTGAGAGCGCCCAGGATGATGTTTTCGGCCGCCGCCCCCACATCGTATTCATAACCGTTCCGCCTTATTTCAGTGTTTACCAGAATCAGAATATAGGCGGTCGGTTCCTGACCGGGTTGGGGATTGCCGGCCGGGTTGATATAGGCGGCCCAGCGCAGCCAGGGAAATACTCTTTTCCTGACTTCAGGTTCGTGGACTACCAGGAATTCCAGGGGCTGCATATTGGCAGCCGAGGGGGCCAGTCTTCCCAGGTCCACCAGTTCCAGCAGGATGTTCTCGGGAATTTCTTCCTGGCGAAACTGGCGGATAGTTCTCCTTCTTCTTATCAAATCAAGCAGGTTTTCCATGGTCAGCCTCCTTCAGCCCGGTTGGCTACCTGCCGGCCGGGGTCGGGTGCCTTTATCTTAAAAATAATATTAAAAGATAGCAATAGGATTCCGGCCACCAGGTACATCGACTGGAGACCAACCAATTCTGAAATCCAGCCGTACAGCATGGAGCCCAGTCCCATGCCCACATCAAAAAGAGAATTATACAAGCTGATGGCCAACCCCTTGTTCTCCCTCCCTAGAAAATCTATCAGGTAGGTGCTGAGGGCCGGAAAGATCAGGCCCTGGCCAAAGCCCCCGATAAATCCAGTCAACCACAGGCCGGCCGTTGACTTGATCTGGGAAATGACAAGGAGATTCAGACTGATGATAAGAGCCGAAAGCATCACAACCTTTTTCCGGCCGAGGTAATCAGACAGGCCGCCCAGGCGGAAACGGGACAGGATGGCCGCGGCCGAAAAAATGATGAAGAATGGACCGACCCGGCCCAAATTCAGAGCCCTGGCCAGCAAGGGCATGAAATAAATCATGGCCCCCCTCACCGAACCATGGATTATCGGCATCGAACCTATTATCAGCAAAATCAATAAGTACCCAGACCTGGCCAGACCGGCCAGCGAAGAAGAGCTGTCTGGACCCCGGTCCTCCTTCGGCAATTCTCGCGTCAGATTGATGAAGATAAAGGATAGGAACAGGAAAACCAGGCTGCTGTTGAACAGCCCGGAGAAACCATAGCGCCTGATTATTTCTTCCCCCAGCGACGGGCCGACGGCGTTGGCTATTAACCCGGCCACTCCCACCAGGCCGATCGACCGGGCCATGCTCTGGACCGGAGCCAGGTCGGTGCACATGGTGATGGTGGCTGTCATGCTGATGCCCCAGCCAATGCCGGTCAGCGCCCGAAGCAGGACCGGAAAGGTGCCGGCCCCATGAACCAGATGAAACAGGGGCACACTGACCATTAGCAGTCCCAGGCCCAGAAGAGAGATTTTCTTGCCGCCGCGCCGGTCTATCAACTGGCCAAAAAAGGGCCTGACCAGGATAGCCGTCAGGCTGTGAATGCCCATGATCAAACCGACCTGGCCCCCGCTGGCCTGGAATTGTTTTAAGAACAACGGCAGGAGGAAGAACAGGCTGACCGACAGGAACAGAAAAAAATAAGCGGTCAGGCCCAGGATGAAATCCCGGCTCCAGGGCTGAGCCCGACCGTTGGGACTGGAAGTATCAACCATTGATTTTTCCGGCTGAAATCAAGGAATAGAAAAATATCTTAATTTTGGTTGATTGTAAATAAGGTGCTGGCTGTTGGGGTTAGGGGAAAATCTCATTTAAGGGGATGATTGAAGGAGGGTATCCTTGGACTCTGCCCAGCCAGCACAACAGAGTCCTCTGTAATACTAGCACAAACAGAAAAAAAATCAACTGACTTTTTAATTGGCCAAGGCAATTTTAATCGACCCCGGTCTCGTTGACATCCTTCTGCAGTTATGTTAGAAAATCAAAAATTTTCTTTATGAGGGAAAAAATGAAACCAGTCTTTCTGCCCGGGCGGGGAGTTTTGAAAAAAATTGGCCAGAACCTCCTGTATGTCCTGGTCGGTTCGGCCATCATGGCTCTTGGTTATTCTCTTTTCCTGATTCCCTTCCACCTGGTTCCCGGAGGAGTCTCTGGTATCTCCATCATCCTCAACTACCTGTTTAAGCTCCCGGTCGGCCTGATCATCATCGGCCTCAACGTGCCGATCCTTCTCCTGAGTTACCGTTACCTGGGCCGGAAGTATGTTCTGACCACTCTGGCTGGCATGGTGATTTCCTCCCTGATGATCGACCTGTTTAATGAAATTATGGGTTTGCCCCGGGGTACCGACAATCCCCTGCTGGCTTCAATCTACGGTGGTTTGCTCCTGGGATTGGGTCTGGGGCTGGTTTTTCGCGGCCAGGCCTCGACTGGTGGCTCCGATGTCATCGGGCTGATCCTCAATAAATATACCGGGTTAACTGTCGGCATCAGCATCATGCTGACGGATTTCGTCATCATCTCCGCTTCCGGGCTGGTCTTCAAAAACCTGGAAGCTCCCCTCTACGGTTACATTGTCCTGTTTATCTCCTCCAAAGTCATTGACCTGGTCCTGGAAGGCTGGAGTTTTTCCAAGCTGGTCATCATCACTTCCAGCCAGACCGAGCGCATTGCCGACTTCATCATCAATCGGCTCGACCGCAGCGGTAGCGCCCTCAAGTCCCGCTCCCTTTTCCTGAACCGCGAGGGGGAGATCATCATCACAGTCATCCATCGCAAGCAGCTGGCCGAGCTCAAATCTTTCATTAAGAAAGTTGACCCCCAGGCTTTTGTCATCATCAATGATACCTACGAAGTTCTGGGCAAGGGTTTCAAGCCGATCCATTCCACCTGAGGCCGGTCTTGATCTGGGGCCAAGGTCCTGATTGGTAGCCATTTTCCGATTGAATTTTTCCCGTCCCTGTGATAGTTAAAAGGACTGAGCCAATACCAAGAGGTGGGCGATGCTAAATTTTGAAATAACTTTCATGGATTTTCTCCTGGAACACCAGGAAAGGCATGGCCGGACCTATCACTTTTTGATCCTGATGAATTCCATCCTGAACGCGGCTAAGAGAATCCAGCATTATTACCTGACCGGGGCTCTGAGCGGGAACCTGGGACTGAGCGGCCTGGTGAACATCCAGGGGGAAAAGGTCATGAAACTGGACCAGATCGCCAACGAAGTAGTCAAGCATTACCTGGCTCGTTCCGGCCGGGTGATTTACGCCGTCAGCGAAGAGGAAGACGAGATAATTCCCATGAATGCCGCCGGACGGTACTTCGTTTATTACGACCCGCTGGATGGCTCCTCCAACATTCCCCACAACCTGCCGGTTGGTTTTCTGTTCGGGATAGCCAAGAGAAACCTGGAGGGCCCGGAAGATGGACACCTGCGGGCCGGCCAGGAATACATAGCGGCCGGGATGTTCGTCATCCCGACGGGGACCTTCACCATTGCCCTCCGGGAAGCCGGTTGCTGGCGCTTTCATATCGACGAGACGATGAACTATGTTAAACCGGTCAGGCTGGAACTGCCATCCGACTCCAGGACCTGGGAGCTGTCCTTTAACTCGGCTCACCGTGGCTACTTTGCCCGGGGCCTCAGTGACTGGCTGGACCGGAACGAAAAAAAATACCATTTCCGCTATCTGGGAGCTCTGGCCGGAGATTTTCACCGCATTCTGAGCAACGGCGGCCTGTTCCTCTATCCGGCCATTGTCAACCATCCCGACCCCAGGAAAAACTATCCCCAGGGTAAACTGCGGTTGATGTACGAAGCGGCTGTGGTCAGTTTCATGTGCCGGGAAGCTGGCGGCCTGGCGGTCGATGAAGCCGGTCAGTCAATACTCGAAATTAAGCCGGAACAGATCCACCAGAGGACGGCTCTTTATCTCGGCTCGGCCCCGCTGGTGGAAGAAGTCGCTGCCATCCTGAGAGAAAAAAAATAAAAACCCTGGCCGGGAACTCTTACCACTCCAGCACTTTGATCTGGCCAATAATCTCTTCGAACCGTTCCACCTGGCCAAGCCCGTAGGCCAGTTCCAGTTCAGTCAACAACCTGGCCAGCTTCCAGGCCCGGTCCGAGGACAGGGTCTGGCCCACTTGCTTCGGATCACGGAATAACCTGGGATGGAGGTCCCCCAGCGGGCGCCCCTGGCTGTCCCGCGCTAATTCCTGGAACAGGGTTTGGTTGACCACCGTCAGCAGGTAATCGCGTAGATTGATGAAAGCCAGTAGGCTAATAAAATCCTGTAGATAACGTCTCTCGCTCGGCCCGACCCGGTTCCAGGCCTCTAGAAAACCAGGTGGTGGGTCATAATTATGCACTTTTTTTATCGCCCGGAGATAGGCTTCACTCCTGGCCTGGGCAGCCGGCAAAACCTCATTCAGATAAAAGTCTGAAATGCGGTTTAAGTCAAATGGCAACTTAACATTCCTGTCTTCAGTCAGCGGCAGGACCAGGACCGGCCTGGTGCTGGCAGCCAGGTAAATTTCCCGGCGGTCGAAATAGCCGTTGCCGTCAGTATCGAAATAACGTATTTCACCCAGGCGTGGCAGTCCCGCCAGGTAACCTATCGGCAGCCAGCCCTCCTCGGCTCCGAGAAGATGAATTTTCTGGTCAACCGGGCTGTAATAAAACTCCACCTGCCCGCTGGCGCTAGAAGCCACCTCCCGGCGCACATTCCACTTCTGCCGGCTGGCCGAAGCCAGCGGCAATCCTTTCCTTTCCCAGGACCAGCCTATCCCCTGCCCCTCCAGCTCCGGCCAGCTTTTATTTTTTTCCAGGTTCTCATCAGGATATTCTTTCCAGGAAAATCCAGCGGCCGTGGCCTCAATGTCCCTGAGCCGGTCCAGGATCTTATCGTAGGGAATGGCACTGACTTCCTGGGGAGGTCTCCTCTTGCCAGAATAAATCCGGTATTCATCCTGGTTATAGAGTTGCCGGCTGGATAACACCAGGCCCAGGTCATAGTGAAAGGGATGGTCCTGGTTGTTGCTGTGGTCGACATCGAAACTTATTTCCAGGCTACCGATGACCGGCTCGGCCGACTCCGGGTCCAGGTTGAAGCGGACCACCAGGTCGCTCAACCCGTCTCCGTTGCGGTCGAAACTGGCCAGCGGACAAACTTCGGCCGGCTGCCAGCTCCGGTTGGCCCGGTCATAAACATTCTTAAAATAGAGTTTCTGGCCGTGCAGGTTCTGGCTGAAAATTTTCAGCCATTAGTTCCAGCGGGTTCTTGAATTTCATCAATTCGCCGATATTTTCAAAATCATAGCCGAACCAGCCCCGGACGAGGTATCCCCTTTCAAAATACCGGACCTCCATGAAGTCAGCCTGGCCATCCTGGTTTTCGTCGGCATAGTCGACCATCAGGTCCACCTGGCCATCCCGGTTCAGGTCATAAAGATAGCAATCGTCATGAAAATCGCCGCCGGCCTTGAGACTGTCATTGCCGTCGTCGTCAATGGCCCAGACCAGGACCTCCACGGCTCGTCCCTCTTCCAGTTCATAACTTTCCAGCCTGACGGCCATCCGCTCCCGGGCTTCGTCTCCTTCATCGAGCATCAGGCTGTCTCCGGGCTTCAGTTCCAGGGTCTTTTTCCACCACCTTCGGGATTTCAAGCTGGGCAGGCGTCCTTCCGAAGTCAAGGCCGTAGCTTTCATCCACCAAGGGCCGCGACCTTCCTCACCCGGCTTCAGCGGCCTGACCGCTTTCTTCTGGGCCAGCAGTGAGGCCGCAGACAGGCTGAACAGTCCAAATAAAAGGATTAAAAGGAAGGATAAAGTTAATTGTTTCTCTTGTTTCATTTTCCTGGCCAATTGTTATTCCGGGAATAACATCCTAATGCTATTTTAAGGAGCTTCTCCTGTCAATCTGGCCGTTATTAAAATTCTTAGCTCGCATCTTATCTTAAAATAAACGCTGTTATATTTTAGGTTGGGCTTTATTGACTAAACTATGATTTCCGGGAAAATTAGCCTATTTTCTGACACTCAAAACAGCAGATTTCATTCGTCATCCACCGGAAATCCTGTTATAATTTTTTAAGCGAGGAATCAGAAATGAGCCGTCACCTCTTCCAGTCAATAGAAAAGGAAATCAGCCCCAAAATCAAGCCCGGCTATGACCCCCACTTTCTGCCGCTGGGAAAATTCTTAGCCTGGTACCAGGCCCGGACCAGGAACAGCCAGCAGGAATTCCGGCTGGCCCTGGAAAGAGAAAACCGGCTGGTCTCCACCTGG
>JANLGB010000071.1:4905-10557 GCA_024653405.1 Candidatus Saccharicenans sp. | reverse complement strand
ACCTGGTGGCGATGCTCGCTTTCGCCCCACTCCCCTCATCTTTCGTTCCAGCCGCAGCCGGAACTCAACGCTTTTGGCACCTTGCTCCCGCAGGAGCAGGTTGCCGGGCTTCATCGGGCGCGTTAACCCTCTGCCTCTCTGGATGAGAGGATGAGAACGCCAGCGCCACCTCTATTATAAACATAAAAAACGGGGGACACAATACTCATTCCCCAATTTTTTACCAGGGATACCTTTTTTATTTCACAATTTACATTACTGTTAAAGAAGCCGCTGCCTCTCCTTAACCGGTAACTTGAAATCGCGCCATAGTTTGAAATCTTTGATTTCCCCGGTTGTTTTTATATTCACAAGTAGAAGGAGCCCGCCCACAAGAAAAAACTACAAGGAAGCACCTTGTAATTTTCATTGTTATTGAGGCGAGATAAAAATGGCCCAGTTTCAATAAATTATTGAAGCAATGCCTGAAATGATTAAAACAATTCCTGAAAATCGGGGAATGAGTATTTTACTCCCGTTTTTGGAAGATTTGCTCACCCGCCAGGAGAACCCTTCTGACCCGGCTGCGGTAATCGAGCGGGTGACCGCTGAAAATTACCAGGTCAGCCTCCTTGCCCGGTTCCAGGCTGCCCAGCCTGTCGCTCACCCCGATGACTTCGGCAGCATTGATGGTGATGGCTTTGAGGGCTTCTTCCTCGGGCAGCCCACCTCTCACTGCCAGAGCAGCCACCAGCGGGAGTTCTTCCAGGGTGCCGAGCCCGTACTGCACTTCGCTCTGCAGCACCACTTTAACGCCGGCCCTGTGCAATTTAGCGGCGTTGCCGATTTCCACCCGCTCGGTCTCGGTCCGCTTGGGCCCGATACCATAAGGCCCCACAATAACCGGGATTTTCCTTCTGGCAATTTCTTCCGCCAGCAGGTAACCCTCGGCGCAGCCCACCAGGACGGCTTTCAGGTTGAACTCGTCAACCAATCTCAGGGCCGCGCCGATGTCATCCATACGATAACACTCAATAAACGCCTTTAACTCACCTCTCACCACCCGGGCCAGGGCTTCCAGCTTCAGGTCCCTTTTTGGCGCTTGAATCTCAGAAAGGTCTTTTTTGGCCCTCTTGGCCTCGGCCAATTTCTTTTCATAACCGGCCCATTTCTCGGCATATTCTTTAGCTTCCAAAAGCGCCTGGCGGATGACATAGACATTGCCCATCCTGGTCGAAGGCAGTCTCCCCTTTTCGCCGAAAGCCTGCTTGGGCCCTTCGCCGATAGAAAATTTCATCCCGGCCGGCGACAGCAGGACCATATCGTCAGCAGTTTTACCCTTTAGCCTGACCGCAGCCATCTGCCCGCCTATGACCGACCGGCGCCCGGGCGTTACCAGGGCCGCCGTTATACCCGCGGCCCGGGCCTGGGCAATCCTCCTGTCAAAAGGGTTCAATCCATCGATAACGTTAAGCTGAGCCACGTTCGGGTCAGATAGCTCCTCATTTTCGCTGCGGCCGCTCTCATCGGCCAGCCCCAGCGAAGACTGGGCATCTATCAGGCCGGGCAGCACCCAGCCTTCCGGCTCGTCAATAATCTCGGCTCCACCGGGAATCTTAATATCCTTGCCAACAGCTTTGATTTTTCCGTTTTCTATCAGGACGAGGCCGTTCTCCAGGACCGGACCGGCCATGGTCAAAATTTTCCCCGCTTTAATCACAAGGGCGCGGGCCGGCGCTTCCCCGCTCCGGCTGTCCGATCCTTTCTGAGCCAAAGCCCCGTGGGTTGAATTCATAAATAACAAGCCGCAAGACACAACTGCCCCCAAAGCTACTAAGCATTTACTTCCCGACGGTCTTGATAATTTTTTCCCACCACTAATTTTATTTTGCTTCATTATTCATTCTCCTGCCTGAAAATATAAGTTACATGACAATATCTTTCTCGCCTTCCATTCTTTCCATTTTTCTTGATTTCATTTCGATTCTTGTTCACATCTCATATAACGCGATCCGCACCGGGAACTGGTCGCTTTCAACCCCAAGATTTTTTTGCACCTTTTGCCTCGCCATCATTGGGCCGAACCAGACCAATCTCCGCTCTCCCTTTTCTGGATACAGGGTTATCTTCAGGGAGACTATTATCCCGGCATGGCAACGCTTTTGACTCATGTTCCTGGCTCATCTCCCTGGCCTCAATTTCCTGAAAGCTGCGGGTTTCTGAAGACCTCCCGGCCGTCAATGAAAACCCGCAGGGCCTGCTGCCGGACATCGAACAGGTCGCCGCTCCAGACCACCAGGTCGGCATCCTTTCCTTTCTCCAGGCTCCCGAGGCGGCTTTCCAAACCCACCAGCCTGGCCGGGTTGATGGTGATGGCCCTCAGGGCCACCTCCGGGTCCAGCCCGTACTTGACCGCAATGGCCGCCTGGGCCCGAAGAAAAGGCTGCTGGACCACGTCGGCGTCGGTCATGATACAGACCTCCACACCATGCCGGTGGAGATAGGCAGCCAGGTTGACCAGCCGATTCTGGTCGTCATAGGTTATCATCCGCGGACCGACCACGACGGTTACCTTATTGCGGGCCAGCTCCTCGGCCACCTTGTAAGCTTCCTCGGCATGGGCCAGTGAAAGCTGCTTGAAGCCGAACTCCCCGGCCAGGCGGACCGCGGTCATGATGTCATCGGCCGAGCCAACGTGGATGTGAACCGGGATTTTGCGGTCAAGAACCAGCAACATAGCTTCTTTTTTGAGGTCACGGGGTGGGGGAGCGGTGGCCGTATTCTTCTTCTTTTCTTTCTCATAGCTTTCCAGCATTTTTTTATACTCCGCCGCTTCCAGCATGGCCTGGCGGACCAGATAAGCCGTTCCCATCTTGGTCATGGGCATCTGGCCTTTCTGGGCATAGGCGCCCTTTCGGCCAAGGGCCATCTTCATCACGGCCGGGAACAGGAGGCACATCTCATCAACTGTCTTGCCACGAAGCTTCAGAACCGCCGATTGCCCACCAATAACGTTGCCCGAACCGGGATGGACCAGGGCCGCGGTCACCCCTTCGGCCACGGCGTTTATGAACTGGTTCCGGTCGGGCCCCAGGCCCTCGGGGTGGATGGAGTCAATAATGCGGAGCTGGGGCGTCACCGGGTCGGTCATCTCGTTGTCCTCGGTCACCCCGCCGCTTGGACCCAGTCCCAGGTGAGAGTGGGCGTCGAACAGACCGGGTGTGACCAGGCATCCGGAAGCGTCTATGACCCTGGCTTCCGGGGGGATCTTGAGGTTTTGCCCCAGATCCAGAATTTTCCCGTCCTTTATGAGTATTGTGCCCCGGTCATAATTCTGACCGGTGGCAGTCAGCACCCGGGCCCCGGTGATGGCCACTATTTCAGGGCCGGCCGCTTTTGGCAATTCACCGGCTTTCGCCTTCAAGGCCAGATTCTTGAAAAGAAGGCTTGAAAGCAAAAGAAACATGAGAAATAAAATTACGGCCGCTCTGGTCTTGGCCACGAACCAACAGCCTCTCAGGCCGCTTGGCTCTGAACACCTTAACCGGCGTTGAACATTTTCCCGGAAATAGAGGCTACTCATTTTCACTCCACGAGTTTAATTTCATAAGATTGAATTTTACTAAATTCCCGTGTCTAAAAAAATGAAATCGGCACCAGGAAATAGAGGGCAGTCCCCCTGCTGAAGAGAAGCCTATGCGGACTGCTTTTGGCCTTATTCATTATTCTGGGGTAGCCGGACATAAATCTTCCCCTAAGCTTAAATTGTGAACAAATCCCCGCAGTCTCTTTAGCGTTGTTAAATCCTATCTGGAATTATAAAAAGCTACTTTCTATGAATTTCCTTTCCCTGCCCTACCCATACTAAAAAGGTCAAGCGGACCGGAATTTTTCAGGCTTCCATGGCAATCGCCCGGTAAACCCGGTCAACCAGAGCCGGTATGTCGGCGGTAGTCTTGCCCGCGGTTTCTATTGGCTCATGGAATATTACCTTGATTTTCCCGCGGCGTGGGAAAAGCCGGCCTTTGGGCATCAGCTCAAATGTGCCCTTAATGGTAATGGGGACGATGGGAGCCTGAGCGGCCACGGCCAGGAAGAAACCGCCCCGCTTGAAAGGCTGAAGCCGCCCGCTTCGGCTCCTGGTTCCCTCGGGAAAAATCAGGAAAGAATACCCCTTTTCTTTCATCATCCGGGCCGCTTCATCGATGCTGCGCTTGCCGCCGCTGGCCCGCTTGCGGTCAACGGGGACAAAGCCCACAAAGCGCATCCCGGGGCCCACCACCGGAATCCTGAAGATGCTCTTTTTCAAGATGACCCGCACCCGCTGCGGGATAACGTAGTAAAGAAGCGGCCCGTCCAGAAAGCTCAAATGGTTGGCCATGAAGACATAGCTTTTGGCCGCATCCACATTTTCCAGCCCTTCCACCTCAAGCTTGAGCCCCAGAAGCCTGCGGCTGACGGCCATGGCCCATTTGCCCACAACAAGCAGCGGCTCCCTGATGCCGAGCGGCCAGAAAAGCAGCAGCACCGGCGTGAGCAACACCACCAGCACCAGGTAGAAAACAAGCAGAACGATTGTCCTGATTACCGCCATCACCAGACAATTTTACCATACCAGGTCCCCGCTGATACCTAATTTTTCAAACCAATTAACTGAGCATCCACTGTCTTGCCCTCAAGAATAAAAGCATCTTTATTAATTTCATTATCATAATCATTTAAGGCAGATTTTCTTTCATTGTTTTACAAGAAAATTTAGTCGCCAGGGTTTTTTTGATTGTTGCATTGAACGCCTAAACCCTCAATTTTATGTCCTCAAATTCATCAGCCAGGCCGGGAAGCCAGACTTCAATTCCATAGTCCAGAGAATTATATCCGGACCAGACAATACAGGTCTCAAAAAACCAGGTGGAAATTATTAATACATTTCCATATAATCTCTTAAAACAGAATGGGAGGCGATGTCTTTTAAGTAGATCTTAAGAGCAAGATTAATAAAATGCACTTGCTATTCTTTTTCTACAATAATTATCCAGTTCCAGCTCCCGTTCAAAGAATATCATCGGGACATGATTAAGTTCAGCGCCGCCCCCAGCAAATTATTTTTGATAATAGTTTCTTCCATATTATTTATTTTTCTTCTCATCGGTTATGCCCTGGGCATATTTGCCTTTCTACCTAAGATATCAATACTCGCTTTTATAGTCTTAATTTCATTCGTTCTTAAATCACAAAAGCTGTTTTTCAGGGACTGGTTTTTATTTCTGTCTGTAGTTTACCTGTCAGACACGATGCGCGGCTTGATCTACTATCTTACCAGCCGTTATCAGAGGCCGGTTTACTGCGAATATGCGGTTAAGATTGAGACCGCTATTTTCGGCCAGGTGCCTTCCGTCTGGCTGCAGAGCAGACTTCTACCCGATGGTCAGACCGGATGGCTGGAACAGACCCTGACCTTTTTTCACGGCACACATTTCATTGCCTTTTTAATAGTGGGATTTCTTATCTGGCTTAAGGACAAGGGACATTTCAAAAATTATAAGACTTCATTTTATTTGTTGCTGGCTTCTGGCATTAGTCTTTATGCCTTGGTGCCAACCGCCCCGCCCTGGATGGCCTCGAACATGTTCGGTCTGTTGCCGAAGCTGGCCCATTTTAATATCGACATATATA
>JANLGB010000071.1:1594-4895 GCA_024653405.1 Candidatus Saccharicenans sp. | reverse complement strand
TACTGCCTACATTCCTGACCTGACCGCAGGCTTCAACACTGACCCGGTGGCGGCCATGCCGTCACTCCATGCCGCATTTCCCTTTCTCTGCAGTCTTCTCCTCTGGAAAATATTCAGGCTAAAAGCCCTGCCGTTTTATATTTACACCGCCATTATCTTTTTCACCATAATTTATACAGGCGACCATTATGTTATTGACATCATCGCCGGAGTGGGATTAGCACTCTTAAGCTTCTGTCTATCGAGATTTCATAGCCACAAGAAACCGCCTAACGACCATTCTTTTATTATGGCCCAAAAAAGTGAACCAAATAAAGTTCAGCTCCTCATTGGAATATTTATAATCGCTTTCAGCCTTTTGACGGGACCATTCATAAAGCCCGGCCTTAAAACTTATTACGCCGATTTCAGCCATCTTTATTTCCCCGATTTCATAAAACATCCTAAAAAAGCCGAATCTAATTATTATATTGCTTCTTATCTGGGAGACTTCTTCAGGCACAACCTGGCAAGGGAAAAGGCCCGCAAGTTCTACAAAATGGCAATAGAATTAGCCCCAACCGCCTATGAAAGAGCGATAGTTGAAAAAAAGCTCGCCGATTTGTGATGATAGAATCGTCGTAAGATCCCGCCCAGATTTTTAATTTCAATATTAATGATTAATTTCGATCTGGGTTATTCCTAAACGGCATAATCACTAATGATGAGGTCTTCAAAGCTCGCCCCGGTCAGATATCTGCGGGACTTTCATACAAAATATATTAGGAAACTAATAAAGTATTATTTTTATTTTTTATCACCTTCTGCCGAAAACAGATTTAGTTCACCGATATAGACAGTGCCCTCTTGACTTACCTCGAAACCAGATCCGGCAGCCGCCAAAAAATGGCCTCTCCTTTCATCCAGTACCCCGACATATAATCTGGACAAACCTAACGGCCATTCGGCGGGGACAGCTATAACCGTCTCGGCAGAGGTGAATTCTCCTGGTTCAAGATTTTCTAATGGCACTCTGGGCACGAGATTAAATTCAGTCCTTGCCCCATTTTCTTCGAAATACAATATCGCTTTAAACTGCAATGGTCTCTTGACTTTGTTCTCGCATTTAATCCCCACCCTTACATAAACCGTCCTTCCTGGCTCAGTTTTTTCCGGGAAATAGCCATATCCGTATATAGTAATTAAGTCCTCTATACTTGCTTTAATTTTTTTAGCATAATCTTCTGGCTGATTTGACTTAAACTCGGATCTGGAGCCTTGTTCCCACTCGCGATACTGAACGGCTACCGCCTCCCACCAGCGTCGTGTTTTTTCTTTATACAGATTTACTTCCGCTTTTAGCCGACCGCCCGTTTCAAACATATCGCGGACATCGTTTTCATCAACCAGATTATCATAGATCTCAGCCCCGGGAGTCCAGACAGGAAAAATAAACTTGTATCTCCCTTTCCGGTATCCAGTTATTCTGGAACTGGACCAACCTGTATAAAAGAATTCTGGGTTTTCATCCGGCGGGCTTAAAAGACTCCTGCCGATAAATTCACCCTCAGTTAGTTTAAGACCGAGCAAATCACAGACCGTCGGAGCTATATCAAGAACCGACCGGAAACCTTCTGTCCGACCGGCCCCGGGTAAAATTGCGGGTGCATAAATAATCCCGGGCACTCTTAAACCTTCTTCCCAGAGAGTATAATTATGTCCGGATAATCCGTGCTCGCCAAAAGCTTCACCGTGATCGCCTACAATTATAAAAATTGTCGAATTCAGCAAACTTCTTTTTTCAAACGCATTGAACAAATTCTTTATAAAACCATCGGTATATCTAACCGCATTCAGATAACGGTTGTGATTTTCATTATTAACACCATAATCCCTGACCGGGAAATTTGGTGGATAACCATATTCGTGATGAGTGCTCAGGGTCAGATAAGTTATAAAAAATGGCTGGCCCTTAACCTCATCTATCCATTCCAGGCTGGGTTTTAGCATCATCATTTCTTCCCGGCCGAAATAATTGACGTAAGAGAAACCCTCCTGAGGCATATGATAAAGACCACGGAACAGGTCATAACCGAGGTTAAAAACTAATCCTGGCCGGTCTTCATAATTATTAGCCGTCTGGAAAAAGGCTGTTCTATAACCAAACCTTTTTAATAAATGCGGCAGGGCCTTCTCAGGCAATATCCCTGGTCTGGCCTCCAAAACTGCCGGCTCAGGAAAAGGATAAATACCAGCAATTATGGGTACCAGGGCCTTAGTGGTATGCGGATCAACACTGTAAAGCCTGTCTATAACCAAAGCTTTCTTAGCCAATTCCGCCAGGAATGGTGTAGTCTCCAGGCCAGGTTTATAAATATCGCAATATTTCCAGCTTAATGATTCAAATATGATCAGCACCACATTGAATGGTCTGAATTCATCTCCTGCCATAAGATTTATGGGATTGTCCTGTCGTTCTTCTGGTAATATCTCCAACTTCTGGCATTCTTTAGGTTTCTTATCCGGACGGAATCCATTAATCAATTCAATGAATGGAACCTGTTTAATCGCCGGATGAACAGCCTCTAACCTTGGCAAGAGGGCCAGGGTTTCCAGTGATATAAAGAAGACTAATATAATTATAAGTATAATTCTCCTGGCAACTCTATCAGAACCTCTGACTAGATAATATTCAAGCTTCTTAACCCAGAGCGAATCAGGTACCTTAGATAATATTATGAACAACATTAACAAACATAATAAACAGAACCAGTAAACCCAACCTGCTTCTGACAGGACCATTTTAAGGTCTTCACCAGGATTGTGAAGGAAGTTTTGTATATATTCCCTTGTTAAACCGAAGCCAGTCTTCTTAAAAAGAACAGCCTGAGCAATCAAGGAAAGGCTGTAGAAAAATGCGAAAATAACAAAACCGATTTTTAGCACTCTTTGGGGCGATTTTTGAAAAATGACAGAAAACGAAATGAATAAAAATGACACAAGCAAGATAAAAAGCAGATCTTTCCCGCAAACGCGAAAGACATCAAGAAACTCGGTATAAGATCCCGAGTTCTTAAGCATGAATTTTTTTATGGCAATTACTTCAAATGCCAGGAAAGCACTTATAAGTACGATAGAACCAGAATACCTGAGCGGGATTTTTTCCCAAAAAGTCTGATCGGGTCTGCTTACATTTTTCACAGTTCTTTACCTAAGCATATATTATTAAGCCCCGGCCAGAAATGTTATCCGAGATAAAGAGAGAAAACCCACTCCCCTCAATACTGATTCTGTGGCAAACCGGTCCAAACGATTTCATAGG
>JANLGB010000071.1:0-1584 GCA_024653405.1 Candidatus Saccharicenans sp. | reverse complement strand
TGCCTTTTCTGGTCAATGAGACTTAGCATTATCATTAACTTCGAATCAATTCGATGGGAGCTGTCCGGTGAGCATAAAAAAAGGGCGGCCGCAGCCGCCCTTTTCTTAGCTCTTTGATTAATTGCCTCAGCTACCGGTAACACCCGAAGCAGTACGAGGACCGATTACCAGATTGCCATTCCAGTTAACGATTTCTTTATTGAAGTCCTGCATGCTATTTACTTCATAAAGGTTAAGGGAAAGATCGCCCGTTTCCCAGGTGTGATCAAGAGCTTCGTTTCTTCCGGATGAACCCACGATGAATTCATCATCACCCCACTCTGTTTGACCAGAAGGCAATGGGATACTGAAGAAGTTACCCTGGCAATTAGTCCCACCATAGACATAGAAGTAATGTCCCCACTGATCCCTGGTGGGCAAAATCTTGACATAAAAACCTTGCAGAGCAAGCACCGTTTGGTCATTTGGAGCTATCTGACCCTGGGCCGAAGTCGGAGCATAGCCCTTATCAGTCACATAATCCATTATAGCCGTCGAAATGGTATTGACATCTTTCACAGTGCCTTTCTGTTTGGCTTTCTGCAGGGCGGTCATGGCGTTGGGGATAAGCAGGGCGGCCAAAATACCAATGATGGCCACGACGATGAGCATTTCGATGAGGGTGAATCCTCTCATCTTTTTTAACATGTTAAGCCTCCTTAATTCTCGCCGACTATCCGCCGGCTGAGATGTTTTTCATTCGCCTTATTAAATGCAAGTACTGTGCCAGATTGTATCGACAATATAACTTATTGAAAAAAAACAAATTATCGATAAAAACCCCATGCTTATTTTAATATAGCGACACTTATTGTCAATAGCTATTGACATAAATTGTTTTATTTCCCGCCAATAAGGCCTGCTCTGAAGCCGAATCAGATGGACTACCAGCCTAATTCATCCGCCTAACTTGCATCGGCTGACCCGGCATAGCTCATCTTTTTTAGTGCTTATAGCTATCAGTAAGAGCTGTTCTTTCAGAATCACTTTATCTCTTATTTACCTTAAATTTCGATTCGCTCTTTTCTAAGCTTATTTCATTTATATTATGGCTTGTCCGTCATTTCTGCAGGTGCTTATAGGAGCAATAAAAGCCTTGGGTGAGAGACTGAGGCTAAATGGTTAGTTTCCAAATTGCTTGATTATAAGAATTTCACGGAAGTAACTTTTTCTATATATACTATTAATGGCTCTCCCCTAACCAGACTGAAGCCTACCGGCAAACTGGTGTTCAGGCCTTCTCCCGCAGAATGAGATAGAAATACTAAGCTAGAAATGGACAGATAGGAATCAAGAACTCTATCATTTATCTACGAAACGCAGAAAATCCCTGGCCGGCCAGCCTATCTTTCATCGCTGCCGGGGGCTACCTGGTTGGCTTCCTCTTCCTTTATCCGGGCCTTAAGCTCGTACTTATCAATGAGATAACGAAGCGTTCGGTAGCTTACTCCTAGCATCGGGGCTGCCTTCTTCATCCGGCCGCCGCTCTTCTCCAGGGCCCTCACGATATATCTCTTGGCAATATCATCCAGGTGCCGGTTCAGG
>JANLGB010000070.1:2832-10857 GCA_024653405.1 Candidatus Saccharicenans sp. | reverse complement strand
GGATTGAACTCGTCGGAATAATCACAGAGAGGAAAGCGACTGAGGGTGAATAAGACTCCGTAATTTCCTTAGCCTAGCCATGGAAAGGGGAAGGCGAAGTTTGGCCTTCCCCTTTTTATTTTAACTAAGAAGTCCCGCCAGACCTTAACCGACTCCATACACAGATATATCTTGTCTTCTGCCCCGTAGGCAGCCAGTATTTCCCCCAATTCTTTATATAGCAAGAGTCGAACCGGCCGGGGATACCGGTACTTGCCCTCAGCCGAGCGGATAAATTCCTGTTCGTAGCTCCGGCTCTCCGGGAAACGTCTCCTGGCTACCGGCAGCAGGGCAGAAGGAAAACGCAGGCTGCCCAGGCTGATCCAGCTTATGGCTTCAACAGGAACAACCCTGAAGACTTCGGCCACCAGGCCTTCATAGTCAGCCTGCCAGCCCGGGTAATGAAGAATCGGGTCAAAATGGAAGCCTACCCGGTAACCATGACCGACAGCCCTGGCTGCCGCCTGCAATCTGGATTTCAGACTGGCTGTCCCCTTCTCCTCCGCGGCAATGATTGCTTCCGGGTTAAGAGACCAGGACAGGACTACGTTATCGGCCGGCCTGATTTCCAGAAGCGGTCGGATATAATCGCCTTTACTCTTGAGCTCCAGCCAGAACCGGTCCTGCTGGCAGAAGGTTTCTACTAAGAAAACGGAATTTTCCGTCAGCTCCTCCAGGGCCAGGGAATCAGCCAGCTCCCCGGTGCCCAGCCTGATGATCCCACTGGTTCTTCGCTGGAAAAAAATTTTTAGCTCTGCCTCCAGCCTGTCCCGGTTGACTGAGACTGTCAGCGGCTGCCAGTTCAGGTATTGCTGCAAAATGCAGTAGCTGCAATCAAAAGGACAGTTCAGGTCAAGGTCTATCGTCCAGTAGCCACAGCCGAGACTGCCGGGAGTGCAGGGACAGGGACGGACAAACGATTTTTGCTCGGTGATAAAAAGATGCTGTTTGCTTTCCCCTACTGGGTCGGGAGAGAATCGGAATTCCTTTTTTACCGGCTCCAAACCGGCCACCAACTCCACCGGAATCCCGGGCAGCTTATCCAGCAGGCGGCGGGTCAGGTTGGTCTTTTCCACCCTCCGGTCCACCCAGACTTTTTTGATTGGCCGCAAGGTTCTCAATCCCCTACGTGATGCAGGAGCTCAAATATCCCGTCCCACTCCGGGCGGCCCAGTGTCTCTAAAAGGCGTTTGATGACTTCCTTCAACTCCTGGCAGCTTTCAGCTTCCAGACCAATTTTTAGGACCGGATTTTCAAGAGTGCGGTCATAGTCCAGGGAAATATTAGGTGGTAGATCCAAGTTCCTGATCCGGTCAGAAATAGCCTGGTTTAGTCGCCAGACCGTGGGCCAGTTTAACTTTCTCAAGACTGACAGCAGGGCTGCGGCAGCCTGGATGTTCCCTTCGAACAGCCGCCCGACGGGATTCACTATCTCCCCTTCCCCGGCCAGCTCTTCCAGGCTTTTTCCCGTACTTCGCTTTAGTGAATAGAAAAGCTCTATTAACTCTCTCTGCTGGTTGTGGCTGAGTTTTTCCACCAGCCGGACGAGCCAGAATCTTTCTTCGGGGGGAAAGCTGAGCAGCAGTTCGGCCGTGCCCAGTTTCCAGTCCTTCCTGTGAATCACTTCCAGCCATTTTCCCAGGCTGGAAAGCTCCAGCATGAGCTCCAGTGTTTTCTGCTCGGGAGGTAACTCCAGAAGGGGCAGGATATCTTCTATGATGTCGACGGGGCGTAACCTGAAGTCACGGAACTTTCTGACCGCCAGGGATTTTTCGGCCAGGGAAAAAGGCCGCCGACTATAATTTTCAAAAAAGGTTAAGAGGAAAATGGTCAGGTCGTTGGCCTGGTTGTCTATTTCCAGCGCCAGCAATTCTGGCAGGCCGCAGTCTCTGGCTGCCTCCACCCTTTTCCAACCGTCAATCAAAACCGGTTTCCCCTCTCGGTAAGTTATTATGACCGGCTCCAGCACTCCGATTTCCTTGACCGAGCGCCGGAATCTTTCCTCAACCGGGTTGAAGGTAAAACGGAAGCGCCGGTCTTCCAGGTCAATTTCCGCCGGCTTAATTAATCTTATGGCCATCTCAATTTTTCCACTCCAATTTTAGGACACTCCGGACCCCTTGTAAAACAGAAGCCCCATAAATGGTAATTGCCTGAAGGCCTGATTTTTGATAATTTCAGAAGGAAAAATGAAAAAACAGCTTTCAATCACCAGGCCCGAATTTAGCGGTCCCCCGTTGCCGGAAGGTCGTCTATTTTTTCTACCCTTTCTGCTCTCAGGCGACCTGCCCCGAAAGCTGGCCGCGGTCGCGGCCCGGCAGCTGGAAGTCAGGCCCGGCCGACTTTATTACCTGAAAAAAAGTGCTGTCCTCTGCAGCGCCCTGGGCGCTCCGGCCAGCATCATGGCTTTGGAAAAAATGCGGAACCTCGGCCTCAGGGAAATCTACCTGCTGAGTTATTGCGGTTCCCTGTCACCGGAACTGGCTGCCGGGCAGGCCTTCTTGCCGCTCAAGGCCTTAAGCCAGGAAGGCACCTCCAAGCATTATGCCCGGCCGAGGGCCGGTTTTTTCTTTCCCTCTCCCAAGCTCCTTAAGAGCCTCAAGAATTTTCTGGACGAGCGAAAACTGGCTTTCAGTCAGGGGGCCATCGTTTCTACCGATGCTCCCTACCGGGAAACTGCTCTCTGGCTTCAAAGTCTGCAGAAGAAAAAAATCATGGCTGTGGACATGGAGATGTCGGCCATCCTGGCTTTGGCTGAATTCTATCGGCTCCAGTCGGCCGGCCTGTTCATCGTGTCCGATGAACTATTCAGCGGGCAGTGGAAAAATTACAGCCGCAGCCGGCCGGTACTGGAAGCTACCGCTTCTTATTTCTACCCCCTGATTTTTGCTACCTGAAGGGAGGCTACGAATGAAAGCAAAAGTCCTGTTGACCCATCCGCTTCTTCCTGAAGCCATGGACTACCTGGCCAGCCAGGTGGAACTGGAGCTGGCCACCAGGGAAATGATCCTGCCGCGGTCAGAGTTGCTGGCCCGGGTAGGCGATAAGCAGGGACTGCTATGCTTCCTTACGGATACCATCGACCGGGAAGTGATGGACAGAGCCCCGGAACTTAAAGTCATATCTAACTGCGCGGTCGGGGTTAATAACATCGACCTGAAAGAAGCCTGGAGCCGGGGTTTGCTGGTTACCAACACGCCTGAGGTGCTAACCGAAGCCACCGCCGACCTGACCCTGTCTCTAATACTGGCTACCACCCGGCGCCTGGTAGAAGCTGACCGTTTCTGCCGTGAAGGCCGGTTCCGCGGCTGGCAGGTCGACCTGTTCCTGGGTCAGGAATTATCGGGACGGACGCTGGGAATTATCGGTTTCGGCAGGATAGGTCGGGCCGTGGCCAGGCGGGCCCTGGCCTTTAACCTAAAGATTATTTACCACGACCCCCACCGGCTCGAACCCGCCCTGGAAAAAGAATTGCAGGTAGAATACCGGGAGCTGGATGAGCTCTTGCGGGAAGCCGATATCGTCTCCATCCATGCCCGCCTGACGCCGCAATCTTATCAACTGATTTCCCGCGACCGGCTCCAATTGATGAAGAAAACGGCTGTCCTTATCAACGTGGCTCGGGGGCCGATCGTCGAGGAGAAAGCCCTGGCCGAAGCTCTGACCAGCGGCCGGCTGTGGGCTGCTGGACTCGATGTCTATGAAAACGAGCCGGATATCAGTCCGGAATTACTGAGACTGGACAACGTGATTCTCCTGCCCCATATTGGTAGCGCTACCTATGAGACCAGGAAGCAGATGTGCTTCCTGGCTGTGAAGAATCTGCTCCAGGGTTTACGGGGTGAGCGCCCGGATAACCTGGTTGAGCCCTCCTGACAGCCTCAGGTCTTACGTTTCCGGCCAAAAGGATTAAGGCTACCCATTCGGTATCCTTCAAGGTCCAAAGCTACATATTTCCAGCCCAGTTTTTTCAGCCGGTCTATTATTTTTTGGCGGTTTTCTGGTTCGATTGCCAGCGAAATTTCTTCAGGTCCGACCTCAATTCTGGCGGTTTCCCCATGATGCCTCAGTCGGACCTGAGAAAAACCAATTTTCTTTAGGAATGACTCCCCCCGGTCAATCCTTGCCAGCCATTCAATCTCCACCGGCTGGCCAAAAGGAATCCGGGTGGCCAGGCAAGCGTTGGCCGGACGGTCCCAGTTGGGCAGTCCAAAGTGCCTGGACAACAGCCTGATCTCGGCTTTTCTCAGTCCGGCTTCTTTAAGCGGTGACTTAACCCCGAGCTCCTGCAGCGCTTTTTCTCCGGGACGGTAATCAAGCTCATCATCCAGGTTAGAACCCTCGGCCACGACCGCCAGTTTTTCCTTCCGGGCCAGGTCCAGTAACCGCCGGAAGAGAGCCCGCTTGCAAATATAGCAACGGAGCGGACTGTTCTTTTTGAAATCCTCGGCCAGGTAGTCATCCGACCTGACCATCCGCAGGCGGACTCCGAGCTGCCGGGCTATGGCCCGGGCAGTCTTGATCTCTTCCCGGTGAACAATGGGGCTGTCTACCACGGCGGCCAGGACGTTGCTGCCAAGAGCCTCTGCTGCCGCCTTGAGCAGCAAGCTGCTATCGACCCCGCCGGAAAAAGCTACCAGCAGGCTTCCCTGAGACTTCAGTATCTTGACCAGGTTTCGGTATTTCCTGAGAATTCTTTCAGGAATCCCGGCCTTATCTTTTTTCTCTTTTTTTCCGGACTCCAAGCTGATAATTCTCCTCGTCTTCTGCTCGGCTTTAGGTCTGGGTCGCTCTTTTCTCTTCCCTTGCCATCTTTTCCACTTCCTTCACCAGGGCCTCAATGATTTCTGATTCCGGCACTTTCCTTAAGACCCGACCCTTCTTGAAAATGACCCCGACCTGGAGGCCGCAGGCCACCCCGATATCGGCTTCCCTGGCTTCCCCCGGACCGTTAACCGGGCAACCCATAACGGCCACGGTCAGGCTGGCCTCTAATCCCGCCAGCCGTTTCTCCACTCTGGTGGCAATCTGACGCAGGTTGACTTCCGTCCGCCCGCACCCCGGGCAGGATATAAAGTTGAGCCCCCGACTTTCCAGTCCCAAGCTGCGTAGAATTTCATAGGCCACCTGGACTTCTCTTTCGGGAGGCGCAGTCAAAGAGACTCTGATGGTATCGGCCAGGCCTTCCCTGATTAACAGAGCCAACCCGGCAGCCGACTTGATGCTTCCCCGGAGTAATGGCCCGGCCTCGGTGATTCCGGCATGAAAGGGATAATCAACTTTATCCGCCAGCAACCGGTAGGCCTCAACCGTTCTCCAGATATCAGAAGCCTTCAGGGATATTTTTATTTCATAAAAACCCAGGTCTTCCAGCTGCCTCACCTGGCGCAGAGCGCTTTCCACCATGGCCTCGGCCGTGGCCTGCCCGTACCTGGCCAGCAGGTCTTTTTCCAGAGAGCCAGAATTAATGCCCACCCTGATGGCAATCTTTCTCTCGGCCGCCAGCCTGACCACTTCCCGGAGTTTCTCCCGGGAACCGATGGTTCCGGGATTGATTCTCAGGCCATCAGCCCCGGCTTCTATAGCCAGGATAGCCAGGCCGGGGTCAAAATGAATATCGGCAATGAGTGGAATTTTAATCTTTCTCTTGATTTCCCTGATGGCCAGGGCATCCTCTTTCCCTGGAACCGCCACCCTGACCAGCCGGCAGCCTTTCTTTTCCAGCCTCTTAATCTGGGCCACGGTGGCCCGAACGTCGGCCGTTCTGGTCTTGGCCATAGACTGGACGACTATCGGGGCTCCCCCGCCTATGACTACAGACCCGACCCGGACCGCCCTGGTCTGTCTTCGTGGAAAAGGACTGGCCTTCATTCTCTATTCCAGTTCCGGTCAGAATGGTATCAGGCTTTTCCAGCCGCTCGGAAGTCGCTTGACGATATCATTCAGGATGACAAAGACAATTATGAAGACGAAAATCACGAATCCAATCTGCATCCAGATTTCCCGCATCTTGGGGCTCAGGTCCCGCCTGATGATACCTTCAATCAGCAACACAAATATCTGCCCGCCGTCGAAAACGGGAATGGGTACAAGGTTAAGGATACCCAGCTGGAGGCTGATGATGGCAATCCAGCTCATCATGGCCAGCAGGCCCATTTTCATGGCTGCATGGGACAGACTGGCAATTTCCAGCGGTCCGCCCAGCTGCCTGGTGGAAGCCTGACCGGTGAACAGGTCTTTCAAGAAATTAATGACCAGGAAAGTGTTCCTGGCGTTATCTTTAAGGCTCTGACCAAGGGCGGCAAAAAATGGGTATTTCCTGGTGACCGATTTGGGCCCCTGGAGGATGCCGATTTTCCCGACGTTGCCTTCCTTGCGGGGAACAACGGTTATGTCCAGGGTCTGGCCCTGGCGCTCAACCGTCAGCACCAACGGTTTTTCCTGGCTCTCTTCAATGCGCTTAACGAAGTTGTAGAAGAAAACAGGCTCTCCGTTTGCCGCCAGGATTATATCCCCGGGCTGCAGACCGGCCCTTTCGGCCGGCGAACCGCTGTTGACCATCATGATCTGGGTCAAGATATAAGCCCGGAAACCGGCGTAGCCCATTTCATACTTGGTTATCTTGTCGGTGGTCAGGGGGACCTGGAGAGTTTCCTCTCCTCTCCTGATGGTCACCATAATCTGCCGTTCCGGCTTGCTGCCGACGGCGATTTCCACCTCATTCCAGGTCTTAACTGCCCGGCCGTTAATTTCCAGGATTTCATCTCCCACCAGCAGCCCGGCCTTCTCCGCTGGCGAACCCGGGTCCATCCAGCCGATAACCGGTTTCTGTTCCTGGTATTCTGGAACCGTTACTCCCACCATGTTCAGGATGGCCACCAGGACGATGGCCAGCAGGATGTTCATGACCGAGCCCATGACCAGTATCAGGAAACGCTGGAAGCGGTTCTTGGCCATAAAATCATCGGGCGAAATAGCCCGGTTCTTATCAAACAGACCCTCTCCCAGGAGTTTGACATAGCCACCCATGGGAATCAGGCTCACCCGGTAATCGGTATCGCCCCGGCGCAGGCCGAAAAGCCTTTTGCCATAACCGAAGGAGAACACCTCCACCCTGACTCCCACCAGTTTGGCCGTGAAAAAATGCCCGAACTCGTGGACAAAAACCAGGACGCCGAAAACAATCAGGAAGGCCACTATGGTGCCGATTATAGTCATATTACATTCCCTTTCGACCTTAGATAATTCTTAGCCTGCTCCCGGCTGTCGGAATCCACCAGCAAAATCTCCTCCAGGCTTCTTAAAGCCCGGGGCCGATGGCGACCAACACAATAGTTTACCACTCCAAATATCTCTCCGAAACTGATTCTTTCCTCCAGAAAAGCCTGGACGGCCACCTCATTAGCTGCATTCAAAACCACCGGAAAACTCAAACCGGCTTCCAGGGCTTTAATGGCCAACCCGAAGAGCGGGTACCTCTGCTCTTCCACCGGGTAGAATTCTAAGTCCCGGATTTCGGTCAGGTTAAGGGCGGGCAGCAGCGTAGCCCAGCGCTCAGGATAGCTCAGGGCATACTGAATGGGAATCCTCATATCGGTCTGGCTCAACTGGGCCAGGACCGAGCCGTCCTGGAATTCAACCAGGGCATGAACGATGCTCTGGGGATGAATCAGCACCCCCAGCTGGTGGGGCTGGAGATTAAAGAGCCAGCGAGCCTCAATCAGCTCCAGGCCCTTGTTCATCAGGGTGGCCGAATCTATGGTCACCTTGCGGCCCATTTTCCAGCGGGGATGCTTCAGGGCTTCAGCCAGGCTTTTGCCTGACAGCTCCGACAGCGGTACCCGGAAAAAGGGGCCACCAGAAGCAGTCAAATAAACTTTCTTGATGAATTTCTTGTTCTGCCCCATCAGGCACTGGAAAACGCCAGAGTGTTCGCTGTCGACCGGGATGACCCGGCTACCGCTGCGGGCGGCTGTTTTCCTGATC
>JANLGB010000070.1:0-2822 GCA_024653405.1 Candidatus Saccharicenans sp. | reverse complement strand
CAAAGCCCCGGCCACCACCATCGATTCCTTGTTGGCCAGAGCCACATCTTTTCCTTTTTCCAGAGCCGCCAGGGTAGGTTTGAGACCGGCAATGCCGGTTATAGCCGAAACCACCAGCTGAGTCCGCCTGGCGGTGGCTACCTCCCGGTAACCTTCTTCTCCATACAGGATCTTTATTTTCCGGCGGCCGAGCTTTTGCCTGAGGTCCCGGGCTTTCGGCTCACTTTCCACGGCCACCAGCTCCGGTTGAAACTCGGCCACCTGCTCGGCCAGTAGCCCGGTGTTGCCGCCAGCGGCCAGGCCAATGATTTCAAAGCGGTCCCTGAAAGTCCGCACCACCTCCAGAGTGTTCTGACCGATGGAGCCGGTGCTACCGAGAATGGCCAGGCGCTTTTTTTTATTTGGCATCGGTCTCAACGTAATCAGGTCATTTCATGATAAGAAGTTTCATCAAGTAATAGAAGACTGGGGCAGCCAGAGTGAAGCTATCTATTCTGTCCATTATCCCGCCATGACCAGGAACCAGGTTAGAAGAATCCTTAACTCCGGCCGCTCTCTTGAACAGGGATTCCAGGGGGTCGGCCACCTGGGCTGCGGCGTGAACCACAGTGCTCAGAATAATAATTTCCAGCAGGGGAAATCTTGGCAGGAGTAAAGTCCGGGCCAGCCAGCCGCCGGCTGCCGCCCAGATTATTCCACCCACTGCTCCTTCCCAGGTCTTGTTGGGGCTGGCAATTGGCGTCATCTTGTGGCGACCGAAGGTTTTGCCCAACAGGAAGGCCCCGGTATCGCCCAGGGCAATGACCGTGAAAAGAAGGTAAAGCCAGAGAGCCCCACAATCCCGTCTCACCCAGTACAGAAAATTCATGGTCAGGCTGAGGTAGACCAGGCCAGCCATGGTCAGGCTGAAAGAACCGGGAAAAAGGGCTAATTTCTCCAGGCTGTTGGTATCAATTACGAAATAAACGAAAGTGATCAGGGTCATCAGGGTGAAACCCAGCAGGAAGGGAAACTGGTCGAAATAGAAGGTGGCTCCGATAATCAGGGCAAAGATGCAGCCCAGAAGTTTTTTCGGATAATACTTCCGCCGCTCGGCCAGGCTATAAAACTCCAGCAGCCCGCCGATAATAGTCAGCTGCAGGGCCAGGAAAAAGACCCAGACCGGGGCAAATTGAATGATGACAAACAGGACGGCCAGAATGATGATAGCGGTCTTGGTTCTTTGCCAGAGTCCCATTCTAACTCCTGTGGTTATTGGCTGCCGATTCGAGGCCGCCGAACCTTCTCTCTCTTTTCTGATAGTCAACAATGGCCTGCAACAGGTCTCTTCGCCTGAAATCAGGCCAGAGGACTGGCGTCACCCAGAGTTCGGTGTAGGCGCATTGCCAGAGGAGAAAATTGCTCAGGCGCATCTCCCCGCTGGTCCTGATCAGGAGGTCCGGGTCGGGCAGTCCGGCTGTATCCAGGTAACGAGAAAATAGATTCTCATCAACCTCCTCGGTCCGGCTTTTTCTTCTGATCATCTTCTTGATAGCCCTGAGTATTTCCTGGCGTCCTCCGTAGTTCAGGGCCAGGATTACGGTCATCCTCTTGTTGTTCCGAGTTAATCTTTCCACTCGGGCCAGCTCCCGCCTCACCAGGTAGGGAATGCCGGTTCTTTCGCCAATCACCTTGAGCTTCAGGTCATTCTCCAAGAGTACTTTGCTTTCTTCAGCCAGGTACTTTTTGAGCAGGCTCCAGAGGGTGTTGACCTCATCCTTGGGCCTTTTCCAGTTCTCTTTGGAAAAAGCATAGAGAGTCAGGTACTTGATCCCGAGCCGGGCGGCCGCTTCTACCGCCTCTTTGACTGATTCGCTGCCGGCTTTATGCCCCTCGGTCCGGGGCAGGTTTCTCTGGCGGGCCCAGCGTCCATTTCCGTCCATGATGATGGCCACGTGGACTGGCAGACGGGAAAAATCTACCTGCTGCACCAGTTCAGCTTCCACAGTCCCGGGCTGGATATAGCCCTCAAGGGTGTCAAACATGAAAAACATTATAAGGACCGCAGGCTGAATTGTCAAAAATAGCAGGGAGCGCCGGGTGGACAGAGTTGGCCAGTTCTGGTATCTTAAAAACTAGAGGATAAGATGTGTCTGGCTGTGCCCGGAAAAGTCGTTAGCCTGGAAGGCGACGGCACCGGCAAAGTTGATTATATGGGTACCAAAGTCCTGGCCAACCTGACTCTACTGCCGGAGGTTAAAGTCGGCGACTGGGTTATTGTCCATGCCGGCTTTGCCATTTCCCGCCTCGACCGGAAAGAAGCTCGCCGGACGCTGAAACTCTTCCAGGAACTGGAAAAACTGAACCCAGCTGATTAACATATGACCCTGAAAAAATCATCCCAGGAACCATTTTCCGACTGGCGTTCAGGTCCTACGCTCAGAAGACTGCTCCAAGCTATTGCCTCCGAGGTCGAGGCCGGCAACCGGCCGCTGAGGATAATGGAAGTCTGTGGGACCCATACCATGACCTTGCATCGCTCCGGCCTGAAGCCGCTGCTCAGAGAAGCCGGGGTGGTGATGGTCTCTGGTCCGGGTTGTCCGGTTTGCATAACTCCTGACTTCTACCATGAGGCCATTATCGACCTGGTGACTTCCAGGAACAACCTGGTGGTGGCCACCTTCGGTGATATGACCCGAGTGCCAACTCGAAAGGGCGCTCTCCAGACGATTGTCCCTGCTCCCGGCTCGGAGATAAAGATTGTCTATTCTCCTGAAGAAGCCCTCAAGCTGGCCAGGGAAAACCCCGGGCGGGAAGTCATTTTTTTCGGAGCCGGTTTTGAA
>JANLGB010000006.1 GCA_024653405.1 Candidatus Saccharicenans sp. | reverse complement strand
GAAGCCGGCATCGTGGAAAGCATCAGGAAGGCCCTGCCGGCCATCCTGATCATGCTGGCGGTCGGAGTGCTGGTGGCCACCTGGATCGCCAGCGGCACCATCCCGATGATAATATATTACGGCCTCAAACTCATTTCCCCGAAGTATTTTCTGGTGACGGCCTGCTTAGTCTGCACCCTGACCTCCCTGGCCTGCGGCACGTCTTGGGGCACGATAGGCACCCTGGGCGTGGCTTTCATCGGCATTGCCATGGGGCTGGGAATCCCGCTCGGACCGGCGGCGGGGGCCATCGTGGCCGGAGCTTACTTCGGCGACAAGATGTCGCCCCTGTCGGACATACCCAACCTGGCCGCGGTTTCTGCCGGCTCCAACCTGTTTGACCATATCAAGCACATGTTCTGGTCTGGAACCCCGGCCTGGCTGGCCGGACTGGTGATATATTTCTTCATGGGCTTAAGGTACGGTGGACGGGAATTCGACCGGGAAAAGATAGAACAGATTACCTCCACCCTGGAAAAGAATTTCAATTTCAATCTTTGGCTGCTGCTACCGATTCTTATTGTTTTCTATTATGCTTTTACCAAAAAACCAACCATCCCTGGAATGCTGATTTCCTCGGCCCTGGCCGTGGCCCTGGCCGGCATCTTCCAGAAAGCCAGTCTGGTCCAGGTTGCCCAGGCTATCAATTCCGGTTATTCCGCCAATACCGGGCTGGAAGCCGTCGACCGCCTGATATCTCGTGGCGGCCTGATGAGCATGATGGAAACTCAGCTGGTAGCCTTTACCGCCTTCAGCTTCGGCGGCATCATGCAGAAAACCGGGATGCTGGCGGTGATCCTGGAAAAGATAATGAAGTTCGCCGATAAAGTCTGGAGCCTGGTGCTGACCACTATCGGCACCACCATCCTGGCCGCGCTCATCACCGGTAGTTCCTACCTGTCGATGATCATCCCGGCCGAGCTGCTGTCGGAGGCCTACAAGAAGAAGGGCCTGGCGGCTAAGAACCTGTCGCGGATCATTGAAGAGAGCGGCGGTATCATCGTGCCCCTCATTCCCTGGAGCATGGCCGGAGTATATATCACCGGGACCCTGGGAGTGCCGACGTTTAACTATCTGTTCTACGCCTTTTCCAATTACCTGGCGGTGGTCATCCTGGCCATATTTGGATTTACCGGTATCACCATGGCCAGAAAAATCCGGGAGGACGAAACTCAGCCCGGAAGCTGACGGCAGCTATCAAGAGTAAAAAGTAATGATAACTGAAGGGAACCTGGACTCCGCGCTCGAGCGGTCGATTATTATTAGGGGGGCAAGACAAAAATTAATGAAACTAAAAAAAATAAGATAATCTGCTCCGTTTTTGATTTTGAAACCCAGGCGGCCAGACTTTTTTAATTTTTCCTTTTTCCGGTAACCATACCTGGTATTAAGACTTCAAAATAGGCCACTGACAACAAATTCGGCCGGCGGCTCGGCCCGGGTTCTTTTACCAGGTGGGGAAAGGGAGAGATAATTAACAGCCTCCCGGCTGTTCATTTGTTGTCTTTTTCTTCCTCTATTTCCTTTTCCAGTTCGTCCAGGTGGCTCAGGGCTTTTTCAAAAGCCTGCTTGGCCTGTTCTAATTTTTTCTGGCGCAACTCGACGGTTGATTCGAACTTCTGATCGATTGCCTCGGCTTTCTTTTTTTCCTTAAGCAGCAGTTCATCAAAGGAAGCTTTCTTTTTGGGGCCTTTTTCCGACTGAATAATCTCCTTCAACTCGGCCTCCACCCACAAGCGGGCTTTACAGTGGGGGCAGACCAACTGAAAAACCTTTTCCCCTTTTCCTTTTTTCTCTTGGCCTTCCATGGTGGTTAAAATTTAACAGAAAAGGCCGGCTGGTGCAACTTAATTCAAATGCCGGTCCAGGCCGTATTTTTTTATCAGGCGGAAGAGTCCCTGCCGGGTCAGGCCGATAGCCGCGGCTGTCCGGGCCCGGTGAAAATTAAAATGGCGCAGGGCTTCCCCCAGGAATTTTTTCTCAAACTCGGCCTTGGCCCGGGAATAGTCCCAGCGGTCGGGTAAAGGTTTTTCTCTGGCCTGTCTGATTTCCGGCGACAGCCACTCCTCCTCTATCACCCGGTTGTTCCCGGCCAGGACCAGCACCCGCTGGATTTCGTTTTGCAGTTCGCGGACGTTGCCCGGCCAGCCGTACTTCAGCAAAAGCTCCAGGGCTGCCGGCGAGAAAAAGGCCCTCGGCCTGTTCAGTTCCTGGCAATACTTATCGAGAAAATGGTTGACCAGCACCAGGATATCTTCCGGACGCTGACGGAGGGGCGGGATTTCGATGGTAATGATTCTCAGGCGAAAGTAAAGGTCCTGGCGGAAACGGCCGGCGGCCACTTCTTGCTCCAGCTGGCGGTGGGTGGCGCTGATGAACCTGACATCCACCCGGCGGCTGCGGTTCTCGCCGATCCGCCTAATTTCCTTTTCCTGCAACACCCGGAGAAGCTTAGCCTGTAGGGGTAGGGACAGGTCGCCGATTTCGTCCAGGAAGAAGGTGCCGCCGCTGGCTTCCTCCACCAGTCCGGGTTTATCCCGGAGGGCGCCGGTGAAAGCCCCCCTGGCATAACCGAAGAGCTCCGACTCCAGCAGGTTGTCGGGAATGGCGCTGCAGTTGACGGCCACAAACTGCCCCCGGCGCCGGGGCCCGCTATGGTGAATGATGCGGGCAATCAATTCTTTGCCGGTGCCGCTTTCCCCGGTGACCAGGACCGGAGAACTCACCTCCTTGACTTTGTCTACCAGCTCCTGGATCATCCGGAAAGGTCGGCTGAGCCCCAGGAACTCCAGCCCGCTATTCTCTGGCCTGACCCTTACTTCTTCGGGCGGAGAATTCTCCTGTGACAGCAATTTCACCAGCGGACCGGCCGAGGATAGGATATCCAAGGCGGTATCGTCGAGAGTCGTCCGGGAATCATGCTTTTCCAGATAGGCAAAACCCAGAAGCTGGCCCCGGGCCCAGAAGGGAAAGCAAGCCGCCAGAATATCCTGGCCGTGATTAACGGAAGCAGTAAACAATTCCTTTCTTTCCAGCGCCCGGTTAATCAACTCGGCTCGTTCTTTCTCCTCAAGTACCGGTTTCTTCCCCCGTAATTGCTGGAAAAAGGGGCGCTGGCGGTAGTCAAAGGCCACTAATTGGAAATGGTCGACCTGGAGAGCTTCCCCTATGACTTCAATCATCCTGGAAATAAATTGCGTTCCGCTCATCGAGTCGACACCTGAATCGTTTGATCTTTAAGAATGGTGCCCTGTGACTGGTTCCGGCCGCCTGAAACCGGCCGCCTCCAGGAGCTGCCGATAGATTGGTGTTCGGTTATTTATAAGGTACTTAATGAGACGTCGGAATCCCTGTTCTTTTCTCACTGATTTTCTGACCTCAAGCCCAGAGATTCCCCGGGCTTTGGCAAACCTGGCGCCTGAGTATATAATGATACCGCCCGCCACCGGGCAACTGATCTCCCATAAGCAGAAAAAAGAATAGAAAGAAAAGACCTGCGGCCAAGACAAAAGAACCAACCCCGATTAAACCGCAGGCCCCGGGCGAGGGACAAAACCAGCCGGGAAAGGCCGGGGCAAAAACCTGGCCCTGGCTAAGGTATGTTCTGATTGCGTCTGCTGTGCTCCTCCTGACGCTAAGCGGCTTTTTGTTCTTCAAGGGCCGGAGGTCAGGTGAGAAAGAGCCTAAAGACACCGGGTCCTGGAATGTTCTTCTGATAACGCTCGATACCACCAGGGCTGACCGCCTGGGTTGCTACGGTTACCAGAATGGTTGGACGCCCAATCTGGATTATCTGGTGGCCTCCGGAGTGAGGTTTCAGAATGCTTATTGCCAGGTACCACTTACCTTGCCCTCTCATGCCTCCATCCTGACCGGGCTCCATCCCTGCCGGCATGGAGTGCACAATAACGGGAATTACGCCCTGTCGCCCCATTTTACCACCCTGGCTGAAATCCTGCAGGAGTAGGGTTTGAAGACTGCCGCCTTCGTCGCCTCCTTTTCCGTTGATTCCCGTTTCGGACTGGACCAGGGTTTTGAAACCTATGACGATAGTTTCGAGCCGGCCAAAGCTTTTAAGTCCTACAACGCGGAAAGACCGGCCGACCAGGTCTATGAATCTTTCGCCCGCTGGCTGGAAAAAAATTATTCCACCCGATTTTTTGCCTGGGTTCATTTTTTTGACCCGCACTTCCCTTACAACTCGCCGCCAGAGTTGGCCAGAAAATTCCGGGATGAGCCCTACGACGGCGAAATTGCCTTCATGGATAGATACGTGGGCCGGGTCATGGAACTCTTAAGAATTTACGGTTGCCAGGACCGGACTCTGGTGGTGATCGCCGGCGACCATAGTGAGGCCTTCGGAGAGAAAGTGGAACAGGGACACGGTCTCTTTCTCTATGAAATGTCGGTCCGGGTGCCCTTCATTATAACCGGCCCGGCTGTCCCTGCCGGCCGGGTTATCAACCAGCCGGTTCGACTGGTGGATATCATGCCGACTGTTCTCGACTTTCTGGGTCTTGAGGCCCAGGTTAACTTTGACGGCCAAAGCCTGAAACCGTTGCTGCTGGGTCGTAAACTGAAGCCATCTGATATCTATCTCGAAAGCTTCTTCCCCAAGGAAAATTTCGGCTGGTCAGAATTGCTGGGGTTGATTTCCGGGGACCGGAAATTCATCCAGGCCCCCAAACCAGAGCTGTACAATCTGAAGCTGGACCCGGAAGAAAACAATAATCTTTATGCTTCCAACCACCGGCAAGTCGTAAGGCTTAAAGACCGGCTGGAAAAAATCATAAAAGCCGCTAGCGGATTGGCCACGGCCAAACGGGACATGACTCCGGCAGAAAAGGAAAGGCTGCGCTCCCTGGGTTACCTGCAGGTGGCCGGGACCAAGACAGCTGGTGCTCTGCCCGACCCGAAGGATCGGCTGGAAGAATTAAGAGCCTATCAGGAAGCAAGATGGCTTGAAATCAGAGGTCAGCCGGAGGCGGCCAGAGCCTTTGACTCGTACCTGGCTGACACGGCCGGGGAAGACCCAGAAAACGTAGCCCGGGCCAGGGCCCGGCTGGCCCAGCTAAAAGCAATTATTAAATGAGCCGGGAGATTTGAAGGAGACAGGCCACGGAAATCACACCTATGGTTTCTTCCGACTCGGTCTGATTAAAGCTTACTCCGCCATTAAAAACTTAAAAGAAATAGACCTGACGGAGGTTCTCTGGCCTCTTCCTTCTGTAATTCATGGACAGCCCTGGCTAAGCTCCTTTCATTTTTGCGGTTTAATCTAATCTAAAAACGTTTCCTGGCGGGCCCGATGGCCCCAACCCCGACCAATTCCCTCCCCCTAGTTGCCAGGTTTCTTGATAACAGGGTTCAAGATAACAGAGCCTTAAGCCAGGCTGAGGAAACCCCCACCCGGGCCGCGGGCCAGGCTCTTTTTATTAATAAAATTGAAAGTTTCCAGGTGATATTGGTTTTTTAATTCTGTTATGATTAGAAAAAGGAAAATTGGAGATTACAGCGGAGGAACCAATGGCAAAAAATCTCCGGGCTACAAAAACTTTATCCGGTCTAAAGAAAATGACAAAACCCGGCTGGACACAACTAGCCGGCGGCTGGAAATTATTGTGGCTGGCCATGTTAATTTTTCTGTTGTCCGGGCCTGTCCTGACCGCTTCCTCTCTTGAGGAAAAAACTGGTCAGCGCTCCAGGCTGGACTGGTTCCGGGAAGCTAAATTCGGCCTTTTCATCCACTGGGGTGTTTATTCCCAGATCGGGCGCGAAGAGTGGGCCCGGGAACTGTTGCAGATACCCTGGGCTGAATACCAGAAATACGCCCGGAGTTTCAACCCGGTAAACTACAATCCGCGGGACTGGGTTAAACTGGCCAGAGAAGCCGGGGTGAAGTATATCGTCATAACCTCCAAGCACCATGACGGCTTCTGCCTCTTTGACAGCGCCTTCACCGAGAACGACAGCTTGGGAGCCAGAATCAAAAGAGATTTGCTGGGTGAGCTGGTCCAGGCCTGCCGGGAAGAAAACCTGCCCATCGGTTTTTATTACTCTATTATGGACTGGTATCACCCCGACTACCTGCCGCGGCGGAGCTGGGAGAAAGACCGGCCAGCTGGGGGAGCAGATTTCAAGAGGTATGTCAGGTACATGAAAAGCCAGCTCCAGGAGCTGGTGCTTAAATACCAGCCGGCCATTCTGTGGTTTGACGGTGAGTGGGAACATAAGAATGAAGACTATGAGGCCATAGGAATCGGCCGGATGCTAAGGCAGCTAAAGCCCGATATCCTGATTAACGACCGCTTATTTAACCGGGCCCCGGGGCTGGGCGATTTCGGCACACCGGAGAACTACGTCCCGGCCACTGGCTGGCGGAACGAGGACGGCAGCCTGCGGTTATGGGAAGTCTGTATGACTATGAACTTTAACGGCTGGGGTTACAACCATTACGAAACCGAATTCCGGAATGGTCCCCAGCTCATCCGACAGCTCATTGAAATTGCCAGCAAGGGAGGAAACCTGCTGCTGAACATCGGGCCGAGGCCAGACGGCACCATCCAGCCGGAGTTCGTGGAAAGGTTGAAACAAATTGGCAATTGGTTACGGGTCAATGGAGAGGCAATTTACGGTAGCGAGCCGAGTGTCTTCAATAAACTACCGTTTTTCGGGCGGTGCACGGTCAAGGGGAACAGACTTTTTATTCATGTAATGGGCTGGCCTCAGGATAAAAAGGTCGTCCTGCCCGGGCTTAAGAATAAAGTGCAAAAAGTCTATTTTCTGGCCGACCGACAAAAACTGAACTATTCGCGGAAAGGAAATGACCTGCTGGTACAATTGCCGGATGAGCCCCTGGACCGGGTGGCCACCGTGGTGGTGGTTGACGTTGAGGGCCAGCCGCAGGCGGAGCCCTATCAAATAAAGCCAGGGGCAGAGGGTAGGCTGGAACTCCCGGTTTACCTGGCAGAAATTAAATCTCAGATGGGCCAGCGGGCTTACCTAGATTATTTCTACCGCACCACCCTGCTGACCAACTGGCAGAACGTCAATGACTTCCCGGAATGGGAATTTGAACTGCCTCGGGGCGGCCGGTTTGAACTGCTGGCCTCCTACGCCTGGCAGTGGGGCGGGAAAAGTAGTTTCCTGGTGGAAATAGATGACCGCGAGCTGGTGCGGGGCCAGTCAGAGCCCTCACCTTCCATTTATTTCCCGGCTACTCATCGCCTGGGCCAGGTCGAACTGGCGGCCGGGAAACATGTTCTCAGGTTCAAGATTACCAGCCTGGCTAACAACAACGCCCTGAAACTGGAAAAAGTCATACTGCAGCCGGCCGGAAGATAAGCGAGTTCGGTATTCGATTGGCTAAATTTGCAGTCTGCCTGTAATGTTTTACCGCGTGCGGACGTATAAATAACAGGTAAATTATTAAGTTCAGTCCTGGACTGGAGGAACAAATGTCAACCCCAGGCGATAAAGACAGAATCAGCCTGAAACCTTCGAAACTGATTTTCTTGCTCATCCTATCGATAATGGTGACTATGGCCTGGCTCTCCCTGGCCCAGGTTCAGCCAACCCAACCCAGCCAGTCAACCGCTGGATCTTTAGAAGAGCTCAAGAAGACCGCTCCCAGGGTTTATATCGATTGTGGTTCGTGCGACCTCGATTACATCAAGACGGAAATTCCCTTTGTCAATTATGTCCGGGAACGCCAAGAGGCCGATGTTCATGTGTTGATCACCACCCTGGCCACCGGCAGCGGCGGGCGGGAATATACCCTGACTTTTATCGGGCAGAACCGTTTCCAGGGCCAGGACAACATTTTCCGGTATTTTTCCCACAAGACAGACACTGAGGAAGAAATCCGGTCCGGGCTGACAGAAGTCTTAAAAATCGGCCTGATGGCCTATGTTAACCGCACCCCGATCAGGGAGAAAATCAAGGTAGATTTCCTGAAGGCAGAGGCCGCTCCGACTCCGGCCGCCGACCGCTCAAAGTCCTGGGTCTTCAGCCTCAGCAGCAGCGGATACTTCAGCGGGGAACAGGCCCATGCTTCAGAATCAGTCCGGGGTTCATTTTCAGCCAACCGGGTTACCAGGGACATGAAATTCAATTTCACCGCCAGCGCCTCCCACCGTCAGGACCGTTACACCTATGAGGACCAAAACCTGGAATCCAATACCAGGACCTTCAACGGCAGCGGCCTGTTTGTTAAGAGCCTGGGTGAGCATTGGTCGGCTGGCTTCTTTTATTCGGTTACCAGCTCCACCTACAGCAATCACCGGCTGAAAATCAATATCTCTCCGGCCATTGAATTCGACCTTTTCCCCTATTCGGAATCGACCCGCAGGCAGTTGCGTTTTCTGTACAAGGTGGGGCCAACACTGGCTAAGTATTTTGAAGAAACCCTGTACGACAAGATGAAGGAAACTCTGCTCAGCCAGTCGCTGGCCGTCACTCTGGATTTGAGGGAAAAGTGGGGCAGCATCAGCACTTCAGTCGAGGGCTCGCACTACTTTCATGACCTGAGCAAGCACCAGGTTTCTGTGTTCAACATGATTTCCCTGAACCTGGTCAAGGGTCTGAATGCTTACTTATTCGGCGGGGCTTCGCTCATTCACGACCAGCTTTCATTGCCCAAGGGTGGGGCCAGCTGGGAAGAGGTCATTTTGCAGCGCAAGATGCTGGCTACCAGCTACAACTACTTCCTGGCGGTAGGCTTCAGCTACAGCTTCGGTTCGATTTTCACCAACGTGGTCAACCCCCGGTTCGGCTCGGTCGGCAGCGGTGGCCTACATATCGAGCTGGATTAAGAGAGGGAAAGATGAAGGAACAAAGGCCCGGGAACGGCCAGCAAGCCGGAAAGAAAAGAAGTTTCGGCGGTAGGGTTCTGGCCCAGGCCGCGGAGAATCAAAATGAACAGTCAAAGAGTCCAGGAGTAAGGAAATATGATTAAAGAAGAAAGACCCGTGATGACCGATAAAACGAGAGCGATGGGTTCCAGCCGGCTGCCTTCGGGCGGAAGACGGGACGCAGGCAGAAAACAAGCCAGCGGGCGGTTTGGCCTATTGCCGCTCCTGATGATTTTCATCCTGACACCGTTTCCCCTCTTTTCCCAGATGAACGGCGAAGACTACGAAGCCAGGAGTCTCAAGGTTTTCGTCGGACAATTGGAGGTGCCGCTGGAGATTCTGAAACAGCAGGTAGCCTTCGCCGACTTTGTTTGGAGTGAGGATGAAGCTAATGTGACCATAGGGATAAAAGAAGAATTCAGCCAGGGCCAGAGAATCTTAAAGATCACTTTCACCGGTCTGAAAGAACTGGCCGGGAAGAATTACCAGACTGAATTAAGCCTGCCGGAAGGGATGGAAAAAGAAAGGCAGCAGCAAGAAATCGCTAAAGCTATCAAAACTGGCCTGGTCCCGCTGGCTGGCCGAACGCCGGCCGCCCGGAAGTTGAAGATAAAGCTGGAAGAAGGGGTCAAGCCGACCGCGGTAGTAGACCCCTGGAACTTCTGGGTTTTCAGCCTGAGCGCCAACAGTTTCCTCAACGGGAAAAAAGCTATTCTTACCAGAGTTTCTTCGGCAACTTCTCGGCCAACCGGGTGACCCCCGACTGGAAAATCAGGTTGTCGGTCAGCGGCAATTTTTACCGCAACACCTTTGAGTACGAAGACCTGACCTTCATCAGTAAGTCTCACGGTTATGGCTTCCGGGGGCTGGTGGCCAAGAGCCTGGGAGAGCACTGGTCGGTCGGGGCTTTCGCCACGCTGACTAGCTCCACCTATCAGAATATCAAGCTTTCCTCAAGGATTTCACCGGCCATAGAGTACAATATTTTCCCCTATTCACAATCAACGAAGAGGCAGCTGCGCCTGACCTACAGTCTGGAGGTGGGGCCGGCTTTTTATTTCGAGGAAACTATTTTTGACCGTACCAGGCAATTCCTGGTGAGTGAAAACTTGTCGGCCACTCTCGAATTGAAGCAAAAGTGGGGTACCATAACCACCGGGGTTGAAGCTTCGCACTTTTTTCACGATTTCAGCAAGTACCGCATCGAACTTAACACCGACCTGTCGGTCAGATTGTTCCTGGGATTTTCGGTGAATGTTTACGGCGGTTATTCCAGGATTCATGATTTAATCTCCATAGCCAAGGCCAGCGCTTCCTGGGAAGATGTGCTGCTCATGAGAAAACAGTTGGCCACTTCATACAATTATTATTTTTCAATTGGCTTTAGCTATTCTTTTGGCTCCATTTTCAGCAACGTGGTCAACCCGAGGTTCGGAAGCGGCAGCGGGGGTTTTTCCATGAGCATTTCATATTAGAGCGGAATAAAATAAAGAGGGAGTTTCTCATTTCCAGAGATTAGACTCAGGCCGGGGCGGTAATTTTTAGCCTGCCGTTAAAACTGCTTTCTTTTTGAGAAAAAGCCAAGTATATTCCACCCCGCAGGTTCTTAGGACCTTTATTTTATTTGACAAATTTCAGTTTCTCAATTTATAAGAGTTGTAAATGTCTTGCTTTGGCAGAATGACCTAAGGAGGCCCGCATGAGAAAGGAATTTAATGTTTTTACAGCTTTGATGACAGGGCTGATAGTGCTGGTTATGGTCTTGACTCCGGCTTTAGCTCAGACCAGACCGGGAGCCGGTAGCCAACCCCAAGCCCAGGAGGCCAAGAAAATCACCAGGCCCGAACCCCGACCCTTCTCCATAACCACAAATCAGGTGGTGATAGAGGGCAAGGTCGTGCCCTACAAGGCCACGGCCGGCGAGCTGACCGTTCTGAAACAGGACGAAACGCCCGGGGCCTCGATGTTCTTCGTGGCCTATACCAGGGACGACGTTAAAGATAAGTCGACCAGGCCGGTCATGTTCTGCTTCAACGGCGGACCCGGCTCTTCGACCGTCTGGTTGCATTTGGGTGGAATCGGGCCAAAGCGGGTGGCCATGGACGAGGAGGGCTACCCGCTCCAGACTCCGGCCGGGGTGGTCGACAGCGATTGTTCCCTTCTCGACCTGACCGACCTGGTATTTGTTGATGCCGTGTCTACGGGTTATAGCCGGCCGCTGCCAGGGGAAGCCGGCAGCCAATTTCACGGGGTAGAAGAGGATGGCCTGGCCTTCGCCGAATTCATCCGAATTTACCTGACGACCTTCGACCGCTGGAGTTCGCCCAAGTTCTTGCTGGGGGAAAGTTACGGGACAACCAGGGCCGCGGTACTTTCCGGGGTTCTGCAGAACCGGACTTACGGAATTTACTTGAACGGCATCGTGCTCCTGTCGAGCGTTCTGGATTTTGCCACTCTCTCCTTTAATCCTGGGAATAATCTCTCCTATATGGTTTTCCTCCCGCACTACACGGCTACGGCCTGGTACCATAAAAAACTGCCCGAAGCCAACCAGAAGAAAGAGCTGACCGGGCTGCTACAGGAAGCCAGGGAATTTGCCGTGAATGAATATTTGCCGGCCTTGATTAAGGGGAACCTGCTGACGGCCGGGCAGGTAGAGGCTGTGGCCAGGAAAATGTCGGAGCTGACCGGATTGTCGGTTGATTATTTGAAAAATTCCAACTTGCGGGTCAGGCACGACCGGTTCGTCAAGGAGCTTCTGCGAGACAGGCGGCTGACGGTCGGACGGCTGGACAGCAGGTTTACCGGCCGGGATGCCGACGCCGCCGGCGAAAGCTACGAGTATGACCCGTCCAGCGCCCTTATCATGGGGCCTTTTTCAGCTGCTCTTAATAATTACGTGGGAACGGTGTTGAATTACAAGAAAGAAGTCCCCTACGCCATTTATGGCAATGTTTATCCGTGGAACTTTAACTTCCAGCCCGGGGCGGCCCGGGTTCCGGGCGCGACCAGGGCAGCGGGGCGAAGTTCTCGGGAAGGGTCGCTGTACGTGGCCGAAACCCTGAGGCAGGCCATGGCCGAGAACACGGCTCTCAAAATCTTCTGCTGTAACGGCTATTATGACGGAGCCACCCCATTTTTTGGAACCGAATATACTTTCAGCCAGTTGATGCTGGACGGCTCGTTCAAGGACAGGGTGCGGATGGGCTATTACCAGGCCGGGCACATGATGTACATCCATAAGCCGTCGCTTAAGAAGTTGAGAAGCGACCTGGCCGCCTTCATCACCTGGGCCACCAAGTAAAAAGGAAACGGGGGACACAATACTCGTTTACCATATTTTTGCGCTGTTAAGAGATTGGAAATCAGTGGGAAATTAGGGCAATGAGTATTGTGTCCCCCTTTTTTACTTCTCTACCTTGGTGTCTGTTGACCTGTAGATGTAGACAGGGTCCTTTTTCGGGCCTGGTTCCTGGACCTGCAGCCCTTTTATTCTCATGTTGTGGACGTCATCCAGGACTATCGGCCGTCGGTAATCCTTTTTTGCCGCCACCAGTTTGATGTTCTCAAAAGTGATATTCCGGGCGTGGCGCACATAAAAGCCCCAGGCCGGAAGTTCCCGGAACATGGAAAACTCCGGGTAGCTTCCCGGAAGCTCCGGGACCTTGTCCAGTTCGTCAAGACCGACGTGGGCGAAATACGGGTCGCCACCGCCAGGATGATGAATTTCAATGTTTTTCAGAGTTATGTTCTCAATCAGAGCATCCGGCTGCCCGACAATTGATGAGGGGGAAATGTTCCGCGGCTGATGCTCCCAGGGTCCTTCGTAGTTGTAGCCGGCATCGGGCTTGGTGGCCGGCACCTCAGCGTAGACGTTGGAAATCGAAATATTCCGCAGCCGGCCTTTCTTTCCGGGACGCCAGCGCTCGCCTATCCTCAGGAAAATGACGTTGCCGGTGTTGATGGACTTAAGCCCATCAACAGTTACATCCTCGACAAAGCCCCCATCAACTGCGGCAAAAGTAATGGCTGAGCGATAAGTGTCATAGACAACGTTATTGATAATCTTGATATTTTTGAACCCGCCCAGCGAAGCTGTGCCGAATTTGAGGCCGTTGGCGCTTGTCCGGACAACATTGTCGTGGATATAAACATTCTGGCAGACGGCGTTTTCATCGTGCGATTTAAGGCAGATGCCGTCATCCGCCGCGTCAATATAAAGGTTGGCCACTTCCACGTTATCGCAATCAACGATGTCCACTCCATCGTTATTCCAGTAAGACTTGCTGTCTATAATCAGGTTTTTAATGACCACGTTCCGACACTGGTCATACTGCTGGTTCCAGCTGGCCGGGTCTTTCAAGGTGATGCCTTCAACCCTGACATTCTGGCAGCGCCAGAAATAAATGTTCTGGGGGCGGAGGCCTTCGCGGGGGCGGTCGTTGCGCAGCGGGTCCTGGATGAGCCCCTTGTGAATTATATCCACCAGGTTGTAAGCCACGGTGAAGCCCTGCCCGTCAATTACCCCGCCCTCACCTGTTATACCCACGTTTTCCTGTTCCAGGGCGAAAATTAGAGCGGTCCAGTTGCGTTTGGGATTGTAGTCATAGTCAAAGGGATTGGGCGAACCGACCAGCACCGCTCCCTCGAGCAGATGGATAGTAACATTGGATTTTAGGTAAATGGTTCCGGTTAGATAGCGGCCGACGTCAAACACTAACCGCCCGCCGCCGTTCTCATGGATGTAGTCAATGGCCTTCTGGATGGAGCGGGTATTTAGGGTGGTGCTGTTTGATTTTATGCCAAAGAGCGAGGCTTTGTAATCAGCAGCATAAAGAGCAGGAAAAGCAATGATGATAATAAAAACTACAAGAAAGGCCCAAATAATTATTGGCCTCTTAGGTGTAGCCCTATAAAAGTTTGAAACCAAGCGTCTCATGGATTGGCAGTCTTTTTTCATTCTTTACCCTCCTGTAAAAATGGGGGCAGCCATGTGGGCCCCATATTCTGTATTTCCTGCCTTCCCTAATAAAAAAACCGAAGAATTGATCTATATTTATTAATTTGTCCCGATAGAAATATGGGACAAAACTTATATTACCCAATTTTCCCTAAAGCGCCCTTCTTTTTCTGGATGAAGGCGGTCCAGGTGTGCTCTTCCCTGGCCTGTTTCAAGCGCTCCAGCCTGAACTTTACCTTCTGAGCTTCCTTAAAATCAGGATATTCCTCAAGCAGCTGTTGATAACGGTAGCAAGCTGCCTCATAAAATTCCAACCTCTTCAGTATCCTGGCCGCTCGGTAAAGTATCCTTGAGCGCCAGGCCTCAGGCGTGTTTGGCTCGTCGGCCAGCATTTCCAGGGCTCTGGCGGCCAGACTAACTTTGCCGATTTTTTCCAGGGCATCAGTTAATTTATACTGTTTGGCCGCCTCCAGTGGCTGCCGGTAGTGTCCAAAATACTCGGCAAAAATTTCAGCTGCCGTTTCGGGTTCCTTATCAATCAAGAGGTCAATGGCCCTGAGATAGAGTATTTTCCCTTCTTCTACTGGGCCAAAACGGTTTTTGAGCTGGGCCAGAAAAACAAGAGCTTCAACCCGATGCGGATTTTTTTCCAGCAACAGTTCAAACAGCCTTTCTGTCTGCTGGTTATGTCCTTTTTCATCAATGGCCGCCTGGGCCCGTTCCAGCATCATTTCTTCTTTGGCTTCATCTTGGAACTTCATCCTGGAACCCAGGTACATGCCAAAGAGCATGCCGCTCAGATGAGACAGGTAGGCAATCCCCAGGTCTTCACCCGATAGCTGAAAAAGACTGCCCAAAAAATTATAGAAGAAATAACTCATGATAACCATCAGGGAATTCATCCTGACTTTCAGGTTGAGGCCGAACAAATAAGATAAGATACCCAGCAAAGGAATCGGGAAAACCATTCTCTTATAGAAAAGCCGGAAAGCGAAAGCCCCCATCAGGCCGCTTATGGCCCCGGATGCCCCGATTCCGCTCCACCATTTCTGCAACAAGACAATGCTCAAATAAGGGGGAACAATGGAGGAGACCAGGCCTGTTAAGAAATATATGGTCAGGAATTTCTTCCAGCCAATTCTTCTTTCCAGCACTAGCCCGAATATCCACAAGAAAACCATATTCCCCCAGAGATGTTCGCTGTCTGCGTGTATGAACATAGAGGTTAGCGGACTCAAGATAGCATTCCACCAATGAAACTGACTGGGCAAACAAGCAAAATAGGAGGAGATAGATTCTCTGGCCTGGGGCCCGAAAAGCTCAATCCCATAGTGGATAAAAACGTTGGCCAGAATTAAAGCATAGGTGGCGTTGAAATTCTTTTCCAGAAGACTTTCTTTTTCCACGTAATCAACAGGGACAAAAGTGCAATAATCTCGGAGAGTGGACCAGAAGCCCTGGCCAGTTTCGACTGATTTAATCACCACGAAGAACAGGAAAATGGACGGAAGTACGAAGTACCTCCAGATACCAAAGGTCGTGATTATCAGTTCAAAAAACAAGGCTATCAACAGCGGCAGGAAAAATCCGATAACAGCCGAAGAAATGATAAATCTTTTCTGCTGCCTCCACAGCTTATCCTGGCGCCAATGAGGCATATGGCCGGGACCTCAGGAGCTTTTCAGCATCTTCTTGGCCACCGGAGAATCTTCGGGAATCATATGGGGAGCGCCGCACACCGGGCAACCTTCGTAGCGGGTGGAAATTCTCCAGACCGAATAAAAAATGCCTGGTATAATAACCAGCAACCAGAGGATAATTTCCCAGACCAGGCTGCCCTTAGTGTATTTTTTCGGGCTGCCCACGTAACCACAATTGGTGCAAACACGCTTTTCCATTCCTTTCCTCCTGTTTCAGTTTTAGGCTTTGTTTTCAAATACGTCTCCATCCTCGAGCCAGTTCACCCGATTTTTACCATGAAACGAGAAAAAATTTAAGAAAAAAAATTGGGGAATGAGTATTGTGTCCCCCGTTTGCAGCTTTCTGGTTGATAAAGGTCCATGATTAAGATAAAAATATCTATAATGACCAAAAAGATTTCCAGAAGAAGCTTTCTCCAAACCGGGCTGGCAGCCGGCTGCGGGCTGCTCATCATCCCCCGGCACATACTCGGCGGCCAGGGTTATACCGCTCCCAGCGATGAGTTGACCAAGGCCATAATCGGCGTGGGTGGCATGGGCAAAGTTCATTTCCGTTATCCAGGACGTCTGGTGGCGGTTTGTGATGTCGACCGGTCTCACCTCCAGGAAGCTCTTGAGCTGGCCGGCCCCGGGGTCAAAGGCTATCTTGACTTCCGCGAGGTGCTGGCCCGGCCCGACGTGGATATTGTCCACATCGTCACCCCGCCCCACTGGCACGCCCTGATGTCCATCGCTGCGGCCCGGGCTGGCAAGGATATCTGGTGCGAAAAGCCGATGACCCGGACCATAGGCGAAGGTCAGAAAGTCGTAGAAGCTGTTCAACGCTACGGTCGAATTTTCCGCCTCAACACCTGGTTCAGGTTCGAAGGCATTTTTTACGGCTTTGGCACAACGGTTAAACCCATCAAAAAAATCGTGCAGCAACGCCTGCTGGGCTGGCCACTGCGGGTGACGGTCAGCGGAGCTACTGGTTTTGACTGGAAATTTTACTGGCAGGGTAAGACTTACCTGCCACCCCAGCCGATCCCGCCCGAGCTTGACTACGATTTTTGGCTCGGCCCAGCACCCTACAAGCCCTACCATCCGCACCGCGTCCATGTGACCTTCCGTGGCTACTGGGATTACGACGGCGGGGGGCTGGGCGACATGGGCATGCACTACCTTGACCCGGTTCAGTACATCCTGGAGAAAGATAGCACCAGCCCGGTAGAAATCGAGGTTAACGCCCCGCAGCAGCACCCCGACGCCTGCGGCCGCTGGCGGAAAATTGTCCTCCGCTATGCCGACGGCTGCGAAATAATTCTCGACGGTGAAAACCAGCAGAAAGATGTGCCCTTTATCGAGGGGCCCGAAGGCAAGATTTACCCCGGGTTGAGGACTAATATCCCCGGGCTGCTGGAAAAATTGAAAACGCTTCCCGACCCCGAACCACAGGTCACTGATTTTCACCAGGCAGTTCGTGAGCGCCGCCAGTTCGCCCTCAACGAAGAAAACGGTCACCGCTCCTGTACCCTGGTCAACCTGGCCAAAATCGCCGTGCGTCTAGGGCGCAACCTCCGCTTCGACCCGGAACGTCAGGTTTTTATCGGTGATGAGCAGGCCAACCTGCTTATCACCGAACCCCTGCGCAGTCTGTGGAATTCAATGCTGTGAAATTAACGATACAGGATGAAGTCATGACAGGAAAAGAGACCGGCACCTGCCCGGCTGTCAAGGAAAGACCAGCGGAATCAGTCGAGCCCCTGGACAACACCGGGTCAACAGATGGCTCACAGAAGAAAAAAATAAAAGGAAAGACAAAAGGACAAACAGGCTGAACAAGCAACAAATGGAAATGAGACCAAAAATGGAAAACAAAAAAGTTGTCCCTGCTATTTGGGTGGCCCTGTTCATCCTATCCGCTTTTGAGGCCTGTCAGGCTCCGCTGGCCCACACCGGAACTTCTACCGTGGTTTGGCCTGAAAGCTCAGCCCTCACCAGCCCGTCCCCTGCTGAGACCGCCATCAGGAATAAAGTGGATGAATGGCTGAGGCAACTTCCTGCCGCCGATCAGTCTGAAGCCGGGTCTATCTTCTCGGAAATGCTTGAAGCCGGCTCCCCGGTGTTCCAGGAACTCGGGCGACGATTGGTATCACCGGGTGAAGCTGATGACAGCCTGGTGCGTTTGGCCATTGATGGCCTGGTTACCCGCGCCGGCCTCCCAGGCTATGAAAGGCAAAAAGAGCGTCTGGCTGCTGACCTGTTGCAGCTGGTCGCCACAAACCGGCCTGATGAAGTAAAGAAATTCTTGCTCGAAGAAGCCCAGTACATCATAAGCCAGAAGCACCTCAAGCTGCTGGCCGCCCATCTTCAAAACCCAGCGCTGGCCGAATACGCCGTTAAAGCCATGCTCAGAGCACCGGGGCCAGAGCTGGAAAAGATACTTCTGGAAAATCTCGACCGGATTCCTAACAAGGCAAAAATCCCTGTTCTGGAAACCCTGGGAAGACTGCACTCCAGGCCAGCCGTCCCGAGATTGAAGCGACTGGCCGTCTCAGCGGATCCCGAAATTAAAAATACAGCCTCGGCCGCCCTGGCCGAAATCGCTGACCCTTCCGCCGAGCCACTTCTGGCGTTTACCCCCACGTTATCGAGCTATCAGGAAAGACACCAGGCCCTGGCCCTGTACCTGCGCTTCGCCCGCCGACTGGCTCAAAACGGATACCGGGAAAAAGCCAGGGAGATAGCGGAAAAATCGGCCGAAATTCTGACAGACAGGAATGAGGTATCACTACGAAGCGAGGCTTTAAGCCTGCTCGTGGAGCTCGAGGGCGAAAAAGCCATCCCGGCCATTATCAAGGGCGTCTGGAGCGAACAATCGGCTTACCGGCACCTGGCTCTAAACCTCGCCCAGAAATATGGTTGGCCATCATTATACAAAGCCCTGGTAGAAAGTCTGGCCTCTCTTGCAGCGGAAAACAAGGCCGCGGTCATTGAGTTCCTGGGACAAACAGCCACACCAGGCCAGGTGCCAGCTGAAGTTCTCGAGCCATTTCTTGAAGCCCAAGAAGAGGCCGTGAGGCTGGCCGCCATCCGGTCATTTTTTAACTTAAAAAAAGAAGAAGCTGTTCCCCGCCTGCTGTCTATGCTAAACAAATCCGAAGCTGAAGTCAGACTTATTCTGTCGTTAATAAAGACAATCAAGCCAGAAATCTATAAGAGTAAACTTATCGAGATTTTTCCTCAGTTGACAGAGACCAGCCAGATGGCGGTGCTTGGGGAATTGGAGGATTTCCTCGAACCAGAATGGAAAGGCGCTGTCCTTTCAGTAATTGATTCCGAAAACCCGGAATTGAAGAAAACCGCGATAGAACGCTTGGCGCCGGCGGTGGTTGGTGGCGAAGATCTGGACTGGGTGGTCGATAGGCTGGCGACGTCCGAAGACCCGGCGCTAATTTCTGGATGGCAGAAAGCGGTGGTAGCCGCCGCGGGTCAAATCCCGGACCAGAGCAAAAGGCAGCAGAAAATCCTCAGCCTGCTGACCAAAAAGACAGGGAAAGAAAAAGCCAACCTGTTGAAAATGCTCTACCAACTGGGAGGTCCGGAATTGCTGAAAGAAGTGGTTAAATCACTAAATGATAAATCTCCGGTAATAAGCGGAGCGGCCCTGGCTTCTCTCACCAACTGGCCGGAGCTTGAGGCTGTTCCCCACCTGGTCAACCTGATCAAAAACAATCCTGACCGAAAAATTCGTTACCTGGCTTTCCAGGGCTTGGCCAGGTTGATGAAGACCCCGACGGCAACCAACGAAGAGAAGCTCATGGCCCTGCAAGAAGTAAAGCCGCTGGCCACCTACCCAGACGAGAAAAACTTCATGCTGTCTGCCTGGGCCAGCATTAAAGATATAAAAGCCCTGAAAGAAATTTCTGAATTTTTCTCAGATGAAAACCTGCGCGACCGGGCGGTAAGCCTGGCCTGCCGTCTGGCCAGGCCGGTAGCCGGAGAAGAAGGCCTCAAGGGCTTTGAGACCATAATGATTTTGAAAAAGGCTCTGCCTTTCCTCAAGGAAGACCTGGAAATCCAGGAAACCGAAGATTACCTGGATAAACTTCTCAAACAGGAAGGGTTTGGGCCGCTGTTCAACCGAAAAGACTTGTTGGGCTGGAAAGGGCTGGTCGGAGACCCAGTGCAGCGAGCCAGGATGAAACCGGAAGAGCTCCGCTTAGCCCAGGAAAAAGCGGATGAAGACATGCGGCAGCACTGGAAGGTTATTGACGGAGTTCTGGTTTTTGACGGCCGGGGACACAGCCTGTGCACAGCCAAAGATTACTGTGATTTTGAGATGTTTGTTGACTGGAAGATTGAGCCAGGTGGAGACAGCGGAATTTATCTGCGCGGTTCGCCGCAGGTGCAAATCTGGGATCCAGTCCAGTGGCCTGAAGGTTCCGGCGGACTTTACAACAATCAGAAAAACCCCAACAAACCCCTTAAGTGCGCTGATAACCCGGTCGGCACCTGGAATACTTTTTACATCAAGATGGTTGACGAGCGGGTGACGGTTTACTTCAACGGCGAGTTGGTGGTCGATAACGTGGTCATGGAAAATTACTGGGAACGGGACAGGCCCATTTACCGCTGCGGCCAGATTGAGCTCCAGGCTCATAACACCCCGCTGTATTTCAAGAACATTTATATCCGGGAGATTAAATAAAAATAATCTACCGGGCCACCGTTTTTTGATCACCCTTTTAGCTGATAATTTGATTCAGAAAATTATATAATTAGTTTAAGGATAAGATTTTTGGGTCTTGATTTCCGAGGAGGGCAAGATGCACCCCTGGCACGACGTTTACGTGGATGATACCCTCATCGACCGGGCTTTTCCTGTGGTCATAGAAGTTCCTATGGGAAGCAAAAACAAATACGAGCTCGATAAAGAATCCGGTTTTTTGCGTCTTGACCGGGTGCTGTACAGCGCCGTTTATTACCCGGCTAATTATGGCTTCATCCCCAGGTCTTATTGCGACGATTCTGACCCGCTTGACGCCCTGGTTTTGATGCAGGAGCCGGTACATCCCTTGACCGTAGTTCAAGCCAGAGCCATCGGGGCCATGCGCATGAGGGACGAAAAAGGTCTCGATGATAAAATACTGGCCGTGGCTGTGGATGACCCGGCTTTCTCCGACTATACTCACCACCGTCAGCTGCCGGCCCATACCCTGAAAGAAATCCGCCGTTTCTTTGAAGATTACAAGGCGCTGGAAAACAAGCAGGTCATTGTCGAGGACTTCATGGGGCCGGAGGAAGCTATTAAGATTATTAAAGAATCGTTAGACCTGTACCGGCAATTGCGGCGCGGCCAAGTTAAGCGCTGAGCCCGTTTCCTCTATTTTTATCACCAGCGGCGGAATTGGTAATTACAGAAAAGGTTAAATAATATTATTTCTGGTTTCCAGGGCTTTTGCTACAATAGGCCCGGGGAAAGATGCGATACGAGGTCATAGTTGTGGGGGCTGGCCTGGGTGGATTAACCTGCGCCGCTTCCCTGGTGAAGAAGGGTTTAAGGGTCCTGGTCCTGGAAAAAGATCGCCATCCCGGCGGTACCAGTTATTTATTTCAACGTGGCGGCTTTATGTTTCCGATGGGCCCGCTGTCCTTCAGCCATCCAGGTTATGTCGGCAGCCTGCTGGCCTCGATTGGGATAAAAGAGAACTTGGAATTCAAGCGAAACCATTTCCAGTTGATCGCCCGAGACCTGGACCTCGTCTATTCCGTGCCGCCTGATGAGCTAAGGCAGGAACTGGCCCTAAAATCCCCCCGGGAAGCAGCCGGCCTGGAAGCTTTTTTCCAGGAACTGCAGAAGGCCATGAAGCTGGTCCACGATCTTTACCTGTGGCATCCTGATTACCTACCGGAAAAGCTGAGTTCACTTCAGGAAAAGGTGGTTAGGGCCGAATATTCAGAAAGCCGGAAAGCCAGGATTTGGTCCTGGTCACAGACTTTTTCGGGTGATGTCCTGAGAAAGCATTTAAACGATACCTCCCTGGTGAATTTTCTGGGCTCGATGGGCAGTGGCGAGCCGACCATGTCCTTCTTGACGCTGGCCATGATGTGGAACATCATGTCGGTGGAGGGCATCTGGTATCCATCCTGGGGTATTCACGGAATCAGTGACCGGCTGGTGGAGACAATCAGAACCGGAGGCGGCGAATTATGGCTGGGGACGCCAGTTAAGAAGATTATTGTGGAGAATGGTCAGGCCAAAGGCGTTCTGACTGCTGATGACAACTTCCTCGGGGCGGACTGGATAATTTCGAATGCCGACGGCAAAACTACCTTTCTGGAACTGATGGAACCGGCGGACGTTCCCGGTGAATTCCTGGACAGGGTCAACCATACTCCATATACCGGCTCAGGTCGATTTTCTCTGGTTCGACCCCAAGATACAGGCAGAGCTCTGAGCCGG
>JANLGB010000069.1 GCA_024653405.1 Candidatus Saccharicenans sp. | reverse complement strand
GGAATATAAGGGAAAATGCGAGAAGCTTCACGGCCACACCTTCCAGGTGGAAGTGGAAATAACGGTCCGGGAGCTGGATAAAACCGGAATAGGCATTGACTTCACCGAGATAAAAAAGAAACTGGCGGAAATCCTGCCGGACCACACCCTGCTCAACGAGGCCTTTGACTTTAACCCTTCAGCCGAGAACCTGGCCCGGGAAATCTTCCAGAGGATGAAACAGTTCTACCCGGTGACAGCTGTCACCGTCTGGGAGTCGGAAGATGCCGCAGCCACCTACACTGAAGATTAGCGAGATTTTTTTCTCGGCGGCGGGAGAAGGCCTGCGCCAGGGAGAGCCGACCGTTTTTATCCGTCTTTCGGGCTGCAACCTGCGCTGTTCTTTCTGTGATACCAGGTATGCCTGGAAAGGCGGAAAAGAACTACGGCCAGATGAAATTATCGGCCAGATAGCGCTAATTAAGAAAAAATACCGGGTCAACTGGGTCTGCCTGACGGGCGGAGAACCGCTACTTCAGGATTTACGCCCACTGGTCCGGCTGCTTAAAAAGGCTGGATACAGGATCCATCTGGAAACCAATGGAACACGGCCTTTAAGCTTTAAGCCCGACTGGCTGACGGTCTCACCTAAACCACCGGAATACAAAATTACCGGAGATGGCCGCCGGCTGGCCGCTGAGGTCAAGCTGGTAGTCTGCAGGAGTCTCAAGCTGGAAGAAATTAAGAGGATCAGGCAGAAGTTCCCGGGAAAAATTCCGCTTCTCCTTCAGCCTCAATCCAACGCGGCCTGGAGTTATAAGAAAGCCTGGGGGCTTTATTGGCAGGCTGTCCAGGCCGGGCTTAAAAACATCCGGTTGTCCTGTCAGCTCCAAAAAATTTATGGAACAAAATGAGCCGGCCGCTAAAAATTGAAGGCACGGTTATCATCACCATTTTATCAGCAGTGTTTGGACAAACTTGGCCGAGGGCTGGGCTTGCTTTTGTCGACAAGAGCCAGTAATAAGGAGCTGGCTTGACCGAGTCCTTGATCTATCCCGGCCCTGCCCCCGACTTGATTGTTGAGCTTTATTTTTTTGGTAATTTTATCCTTATTGGCCATGGATTCCTATGAGGTCTTGAAAATCCCCATTAAGACCGCCGCCATGGTCAAAAGGCCGGATTTGATAAGGCTCTCGGCTTAAACACCCAGGTAGAGAATTATTGACGGAGCTAACTTTATTTGGATTACAGTAAACAAAGTTTTCCGTTAATTTTAGCAGTCTTTCAATCGAAAGAGGAAATTATGACTTTGACTTTGCCCGAGAAGACTGGTTCTGCCTATATGTCTCCATCGAACCGGGACAAACCGAAAATAATTATAATCCAGGCTTATAAAACACAAGGGTCAAGGACACTAAAAGACGGATATGCCAAAGGCCATCTTCAAGAGCTGGGGCTGGGCTTCTTTTTCCTGAAAAGATAGTGCCCGTTGCGGGTCAGATAGACACCGAAGAAAATCACCAGGGCGCTCAGCAGCTGCAGCCAGCTTATCCGGTCTTTGAGAAAAATCACCGCTGTCAGGACGCCGAACACCGGAGTCAGGTTGCTGTAAACACCGGTCCTGGCTCCTCCAACCCGCTCGACCGACTTGTACCAGACGACAAACCCGAAGACCAGAGCCAGAGAGCCCGAATAGACAAGGCCCAGCCAGCCGCCCAGAGTCAGCCTGGAAAAATCGGCTCCGGAAAATTCTTTCCAGGCAAAAGGCAGGTAAAAAGCGGTCCCGATAATGTTGGTCAGCCCGGCCAGCTTGGTTGGCGACATCTCTTTCAGCACCGGACGGGCAAAGATGGTGTAAAAAGCCCACATCAAGCCGGCCAGGAGAATGAAAAACACCCCGGAGACTTCCGCTCCCTTGAGATTGAAACCGTTGGACCGGCCGAGGATTATTCCATAAAAACCGATGACCGAAAGAACTATCCCCAGCCAGCCGGTCCAGCGTAGCCGTTCCAGGCCAAAAGCTGTGCTCAAGACAGCGATAAAAATCGGAGTCATGGCATTGCCCATGGAAACCAGGGAAGCCGAGGTCCGGCTTAGCCCGGTGATAAAAAAAACCTGGTAAAGGGTGATGCCGGCAAGCGCCAGAAAAACCACCCGCGGCAGGTGCCGGCGGCTGACGACAAAGCCTTCCCCGCTTCGCCGGATGATGAAAGCATAAATTAGTGCGGAAAATAAAAAGCGAGCCAGATTGAAAGCGTGAGGCGAAAGCTCAGCGAAAGAAACCTTAATAACCGAGATATTGGCTCCCCAGACCATGGTTGTCAGCAGCATCAGCAGGTCGGTCAAGCCGAAGGCTGGGGGTTTCTCGGCCGGTTCAATCTTATCCAGTCTGGCGGGCCTTTCTGCCAGAGTATCACCTGAAAAATCGCTGCTGGCCAGATTTTTGCCTGGGCTATTTTCCGAAGCCCTGGCTTCCAGGGATTTGCCTTTTTCGGCTGCCTTGCTGGAACCACCTGTCTCCAGAACCAAAGGCCCTGGCATAACGGTGATGGCATCAAATTGGCGATTCAGCGGATTATCAGCCCTGCTTTGGGCCGGCAGACCTTCTTCCTGCCTTTCCTTACGATATAAATCGTCCTTGTTCATTTTTTCTTATTTTTTTGCTGGAAGGCCGAGCCTGCCTCACTTCCGGCGTGGATAGCGGGCTTCAACCGTGGATTTAAGACCGCCCCGCGGTGTGAACTCACCCCGGACCAGGGCCTTCTTCGGCCGGCAGGCTTTGACCACATCTTTCAGGATGCGGTTGACGGCGTTCTCGTAAAATATCCCCAGGTTCCGGTAAGCCAGGATGTACATCTTCAGGGACTTGAGCTCGATGACCTTCTTGTCGGGCACGTACCACAGGGTTATCTTCCCGTAATCAGGCAGCCCGGTCTTGGGACAGACCGAGGTGTATTCCGGAATCTCGATGGTGATTTCATAATCCGGAAACTGGTTGGGAAAGGTCTGAAGCTCAGGCAAGCGGGCCTTGAGCCCGGCCCTGGCTTCTTTTTCTCCGTATTCCGCTCTCCGGGAAGTTTTCTCCACAGCCATTTGTCTTCTCGCCTAAAGATTTGATTTTCAATCATCAATAATAGCCCAAATTGAACTTCCCGGCAACCGGCCGGGCCAGGCTGCTTCCCTGCTCAGGGCGCTGAGTGATAGTCCGGGCAACGGGCTTCAGCCAGAAATAAGGGCCGGGCTCATTTATCAATCTGCCCGGAACAGCAAGTACCTTTACCGGCGCCTGCAGCAATTCCACAAGTGGTCCCGCCCGAAATATTTGAACTTTAATGGGTGTCATTTATAAAGAATTCACCCGCTGGCTTAAAGATGACAATTCGTGTGGCAACGAGTGATACTCCAGCAATCAAATAATTATCATTTTATTAAAACCTGAAACTCTAATATAATCATCAATCGCTTGCACAACTGAGTAAAACTTATTATTTGTAAACGGTTTAGAAGGAGGACAAATGGCCGAATGTCAGGTGGAGAAGAACCTCAAAAGATGCAACTGCTCCTGGGAACCCTGCGAGCGCAAGGGAATCTGCTGCCAGTGCCTGGTCTATCACTGGAGCCACCGGGAGCTTCCGGCCTGCTTTTTCCCCGACGATATTGAAAAAACTTATGACCGCTCGTTGGAGAGATTTATAGAGATTTATAAAAACAAAAAATAATCGAGGCCAGGGAAATAACAGGCCCCCATTCCAAGGAGCCTCCCGCCCTCAAACCGCCCCCAACTATCAAGAGTAGCCGCAACTGTCTTGATATCATCCATAATCGTCGGCGATAGTATTCTGGAATGATAATCTCCTGAGGCGAAACAATACTTCTTAGCCCCGATAACCCAGAAAGCGCCCGATCCATAAAGACATAATATATTGAGGGCCTTTATTCATATCCAGTAGAGCCCAGGCCGGAAATCAGGAAGGAGCCCGGCTCAGGAGGTATGGTCGTGAATGATGCGCCAGCCTTCAGGGAATTTCTTGAGAATCAACGTAAATACCCCGCCCTTCTTCTCGTCCCGGAGCGTAACGCTCCACCGGCCCAGGACCAGGGCATAATCCCGACCGAGCAGGTTAACTTGGAGGTCGCCAAAATCCAGCTGACCCATTTTTTCGCCAGAATAACTTTTTTTATACCGTTCCAGCAGGGTATCCCAGCCACGCACTCTATTGGCTCCCGACTGAAAGGTCAGCTCAGCCGATTTCCAGTAATAAGCCATATAGCCTTCCAGGTCTCCCCTGTTCCAGGCTTCCTTCTGCAGTTGCAGAACTCTTAATATTTCGCCTTGGGAATCCTGCCCCAGACCGGCACCGGCCAAACTAAACAACCCTAAAACCATCATGGCCAACAGGAATTTTTTCATTGTGCTCTCCTTCCGCTTATCTTATGATACAAATCTTAATAGTCCGGTTAGCCGGAGTCCAACGATTTTATGTCACAGGCCTTAGCGGCGGGCTAAAATGGGAAGATTGAAAAGAAATATCAGTCTAAAAAGATGAAAAATTATATTTCAGGAAGTAGTAATTCCATGAATTATTCCAGCAACAGTCATTCTTCTAATTCCCTTAAAAAGTTTTCGGGTATTCTCTTGCTTGGGCTCTTCCTCCTTTACCTCCCAGGGCAGGCAGCAGCCGTCGCTACCCCGGCCAGAACTTCAGACTAGGTTTCAGATAATTCCTCTGAGAAAGTTTCGGTCAAAAGTGACAACCGGGCCATAGAAAAAGAGCAGACCGCCGGGCAGTCTGAAGAACAAGAAGCCGCCAGGCAGGTGACGGAGAAATACGAAATCGTGGTTACCGCCCCCCGGATTGAAATCCCGCTGAAACAGAATCCGGCGGCCACCTCGGTGGTTGAATCGCCCTTGCTTAAGAGCCTGACCAGGAATCGCCTTAGCAATTTCGGGCTCTACCCCAGCTGGGGAACTGGATTCCTGCCGCCGGAGACAGAGGAGCTGGTCAATAATCCCTATGCTTATGAAGGCTATAACACCCAGCTGGTGCCAGCCACCTCGAGCGGCGAAGAAATCGGAGCCAGGGGGACGCTCGGCCGAAGCCTGAGCTATGATGTGGCCATCTTCCACCTGGACACTGAGAATGATTTCGGACGATACCGGATGCCGGACCGGCCACTGGAGACTTTTTATGGCAACGTGGGCTCCACCAGAAGGTATGGAGTGGAAAGTTCGGTTACCTGGGTGCCGGTAGAAGACCTGACTGTTCAGGCTGCCTACACCTATTATCATTTTAAGTACCGGACGGTTGATACCCTGGCCGGCGAGACCCTGAGTGGAACCTGGGTGCCTAACATTCCCCAGCACCAGCTTTATGTGGATGGTGAATAAAGGCTGACTAAGAAGCTGAGCCTGGGAGCGGCCCTGGAGCACGTTAGCTCCTGGTACATTGATTCAACCAACAGAATGCTGGAGAACGGTTACGGAAAGCCCGACCCCTATACCCTGGTCCATGTTCGGGCTTCCTACCGGTTCGATTTTGGGGGAACACCCTTTGAGCTTAGGCTGGCCGGCAGGAATATTTTCAACGTGTTATATTACGGTTTTACCGAGCCAGACCGGACGGTAATTCCTACCAGCCGGCACCGACAGCCGAATGGTCCCTGGCAGTGAGAGTCGGCTTTTAAGTGGTAACTGGCCCTATCAAAGACCAGCCCAATTCCTTTATAATTGGGTTTGGAGTGGCGGACAGGACTAGCAGCCACAGGAAAAATTATGAGCAAAAAAGATTACCCGCATCTTTACGGGCCGGTGCCGTCGCGCCGTCTGGGTTACTCACTCGGGGTCGATTTGCTGCCGTTTAAGACTTGCAGCCTAAGCTGTGTCTACTGCCAATTAGGCCGGACCAGAAAGACCACCATCAGGCGCCGGCAATTTTTCCCAGAAAAACAGATTCTGGAAGAAATAAGGGACTTCCTGAAAACCGGAACCAGGGTTGATTTCATAACTTTCTCCGGCTCGGGCGAGCCGACCCTGAACCAATCAATCGGCCGGCTCATCCGGAAGATAAAAAAGAGCACCGGACGGCCTGTGGCCGTGTTGACCAATAGCACCCTGCTTTCCCGCCCAGAAGTCAGAAAGGAATTGGCAGCCGCCGACGTGGTGGTGCCTTCGCTCGATGCCGCCACCGAGAAAGTATTCCAGAAGATAAACCGGCCGCACCCGTCGCTCAAAGCCAAAAAAATCATTGAAGGACTAGTTAAGTTCCGGCAACAGTTTAAGGGCCAAATCTGGCTGGAAATACTGCTGGTTAAAGGAATCAATGATTCTCTCGCCCACCTGAAAAAGCTCAAAGAAGCAGTGGAGAAAATAAAGCCGGACAAAATTCATCTCAACACCGTGGTTAGGCCGCCGGCTGAAAATCGGGCCCGGCCGCTGGCGTCGGAAGAGCTCCAGAAAATAAAAGAGCTCTTCGGGGACCGGGCGGAAGTGGTGGCTGCCTTCAGAAAGAAAGAACAGGAAACCGCTCCGGAAGACATCTCTCAGGCTATCCTGTCAATTGTCCGCCGCCGCCCCGTCAGCCTGGAGGACCTGGAACATTCGCTGGGACTCACCCGGGAGGAACTCGGCCTGGATATCCAGAAGCTCCTGGAGCAGAAGAAAATTAAGATGGTTTGGCATCGCGACCGGGAATATTTTGAACCGGTCTAAGCTCAGGGTGACAGCCGGCAATCGGCTAAAGGCTTTCTCCTTTGGCTGGGCTGAATTCATCCCGCGCCGGCAAACACGAAATTAAATTGCCCCATCTTCTCCAAACGCCGCTGGCTATTCTGCCTCCCCTTTGATATTCATAAGTTTTATCGGCCCCCCGGTAGTTATTTGCCTGGACTGTCTGGCGTTTACCTCAGACCGATGAGCTGCCGGCTTTTTGCCTGGCAGCCGCCAGCTAGTAGCCCGGGCCTATTGCCTTTCTGCCAGCAAATCTTTTATTTTCCCTTTGAAATTTTCAGGCAAGATTTTATAAAATATAAGCACAAAAGCAAAAAGGAGGCTTACCAATGACCACGCTTAAGAGTATTGAGGGTATCGGCGAGGTTTTTATGGACAAGCTGAAGGAAGCTGGCGTTTATAACATCAAGCAATTGCTCCGGGCTGGAGCCACCCGGGCCGGCAGAAAGGAGCTAGCGGAAAAAGCCGGGCTGAGCGAAGCCCAGATACTGAAGTGGGTGAACCGGGCAGACCTGATGCGGATTCGCGGAATTGGCGAAGAGTACGGCGACCTGCTGGAAATGGCCGGAGTCGACACCGTGGTGGAACTGGCCCAGAGGAATGCCAGCAACCTCCATCAGAAACTCCTGGAAATAAACGAAGAGAAGAAACTGGTGCGCCGGGTGCCCGCCCTGAAGATGGTGCGCTACTGGATTGAGAGGGCCAAGAAGCTGCCGCGGATTGTTACCTACTGAATCCTTACTCCAGACAGTTGCTTATTAATCCAATTGACCGAGCAGATTCTTAAACTTTAAAAAATCTGCTTCCCGGAAATAATTCGGGAGCCGGACCCGGCCAGCAAACCTGAGTTCAGCTTCGCTGAAAGAAGCCAGAGGTTATTCCCCTTCACTTTTTAATCTTTATCTTTTTCTGGGCTGGGCATCCGTCATTTTGCCGGGAGCCACTGGACTTTATACAATGCCGCCTCCGGCCTGGGCTTCGACTTTCTTGGCCTTGGCTTCAGAAACCAGTCAATATATGAACAGTCATTCATATGTTCCTCATCTGAACCTGTTCTTTTTTCGTTTATTCCCGGGAAGGCTACCCGTCCCGGTTGGGCGATCTTCTTCCCCAGCACCCCCCATTCAAGAGCCCTGATTATACTTCTTCTTGAAAAAGTAATAGGCCGGGATTCCGGCCAGGACCGTCAGGATGGCCACGGCCGAAGGCCCCGGGCTCTGCAGCAAACCCAGCCCCAGGATTCCCACCCCGGCCACCAGGTAGAAAACCTGCACCACCGGGAAGCCGGGTAATCTCAGGTTTTCCGGGTGAAGCTTCCTCAACCTGAACACTCCCATGACGGCCAGCACCGGGAAAATCCCCAGGGAAAAACCCATGTAGGTCAGGATATGCTCGAAAGTGCCCGAGACCAAAATTATCGCGGCGATGGCTCCCTGGAGCCAGATGGACAGGGCCGGCACCCTGGTCACCGGGTCAACCCGGGCGGCAAACGGGAAAAACAGCTTGTCCGAAGACATAGCATAATAGACCCTGGGCCCGATGATGATGAAGGCGCTGAGCGAGGAGAAAAGGGCAAAAGCCATCATGATGGACATGAATTTCTCCCAGCCCGCGCCCAGAAGCTTTCCGGCCGCCAGCCCACCTACCGAGAGTACGCCCTTCATTTCCGCCGGCGGAATGGCGTAGACAAAAAGCAGGTTCAAACCCAGGTAAAGCAGGATGACCACCGCCGTTCCCAGCAACAGGGATAACGGCAGGTCTCGCCTCGGGTTTTTTATTTCCGAACCCAGGTAGGCCGAAGCATTCCAGCCGCTGTAAGCGAACATTATCCACATCAAGGACAGGCCAATCACCTTGAGCGAGGAAAAATCGGCCGGTAGCCAGTCGCCCGTTGCCAGGTGCTGCCAGTTGCCTTTCCCACTGGCCAGTCCCACCACTACCAGGAACAGGATCAATCCTACCTTACCCGCGGTCAAAACGTTCTGCACCCTGGCCCCTGGCTTCAGCCCCCGAACATGCACCAGGGTAAAAAGAAGAATTATGGATATGGCCAGAGCCTTCTTGATGACCACCGGCGGTATGGTCAAGCCGAGGTTTAGGGGCTGGTCCAGGACCGGGAAAGCCCGGGCCAGGTACTCGCTGCAGCCGACGGCCGAAGCGGCGATGGGGGCGGAAAAGCCCACGAAAAACGATACCCAGCCGCTGAGAAACCCGGCCAGCGGATGGAAGAGGCGCGACAGAAAATAGTACTCGCCCCCGGCCCGGGGAAAGGCCGCTCCCAGCTCTCCATAGCTCAGGGCCCCGCAGAGAGCAATCAGCCCGCCCAGAACCCACAGGGCGAGCATCAACAGCGGCTGACCCAGGTCCCGGAGTAGCAGGCCGGAGGTGGTGAAGATACCAGCCCCGATCATGTTGGCCACCACGATGTTGCTCAGAGTGACCGGCCCCAGGCTTTTTTGCAGCCCCGATTCCGCTCTCTCCAGTTTCTCCAGCGGGGTGGCCATCAACCTGCCTCCAACACAGATGACCAAAATCTACTTGAATTCAACTGGAATGGTCAAGGAATTTTTGTCTTTGGCCCGATGGTTCTCAACCCGGCCTGGGTTCCAGCTTGAACCAGGATTTTGGGCAATCCGGTTATTGGAATCATCCAGAACTGAGCCAGGGATGCTAAGGTTTCTCGATGTTAATTCAGAATAAAATATTACAGGAGCGCCGGGCCCTGTCAGTTACAATCTCAAAACCCGTCTGGCGGGATTTTTATGACCGGGGAGGAGGACAGGGTTGGGGCTGCCTTTTTGTTGTTTTGTCCCGGACCAGGAACATCTTTTGACAGCCGCCCATTTTTATGATACTGGAAATGAGTAATCTGATATCATGAATCCGGCTGAAGGAGATACCATGGGGAAAATAATCAAGACTGTTCTGATTTTAATTGGCTTGTATTTTCTTCTAGCCAGCTTTCCGGCCGCCAGCCACCTCCAGGCCCAGGAAGTCCATCTGGACGTGCCCTTCGTGCCCACACCCTACGAAGTCATTGAGGATATGCTCCGCTTCGCCGATTTAAAAAAGGGAGATGTCCTCTATGACCTGGGCTGCGGCGACGGAAGAATTGTGATTGAGGCCGCCCGGCGGGCCGGCATCCGGGCCGTGGGCATTGATATTGACCCGGAAAGAATCAGGGAAAGCCGGGAAAACGCTCGAATCGCCGGGGTCGACCACCTGGTTGAATTCAGGCGGGCCGACATCTTCCAGTCCGACTTCAGCGAGGCCACGGTCATTACCATGTATCTCCTGCCCGATGTCAACATCCGGCTGCGGCCCACCATACTGAGCCTGAAACCCGGGACCAGAATCGTCTCCCACCAGTTCGACATGGACGAATGGCAGGCCGACCGCATGACCTACGTGCCGGTTGACCTTTATGTCCACACCGTCTTCTTGTGGATCGTTCCGGCCAATGTCTCCGGCCTCTGGGACTGGAACCTGAAGCTCGGGACAAAGAAAACAGATTGCCGCCTGGAAATCAACCAGAGCTTTCAATATTTTAGCGGCAAACTCTACCTGGGGGAGCAGGTGCTTTCCATCCCGGCCACCAAGGTGGAAGGACCCAGGCTGGAATTCTCGGTAATCCTGCCCGACACCACCGATACCGAACTGGTCTTCAGCGGTCAGGTCGAAGGCGACCGCCTGACTGGAACGGTTACCCAGATTCAGGGCAAAAAAAACTCCCGCCAGCCTTGGATAGCTGTGCGCCGGCCGGGAACGGCTGCTCCTATAGACCACTGACTGCGATTAAAATTTTTGTTCCGGGCCAGCAGTTTGCTCTTAAAATTATTTCTTCATAAAGCTGAGTGAAATCCCCGCTCGGCTGCTGGTCTCAATCACAGTTTCCAGCTCGGGCCGCGAGTAGGCATAATCCAGGAATTCCCTGATACCCCGCTGAAGCCAGCGGCTGCCCCGGCCCTGGCCGACGTTGTGGGCGGCAAAACACCCCCCGGGCTCGAGCTTGGGCAGGACCGCTTCCAGGTAGTTCTTATACCAGTCCTTGTCGGCATCGCAGAAAACAAAGTCAAAGGGGCCGGCCAGCGCCGGGACGATTTCATGGGCGTCGCCCAGCCTGGCCTCGATGAACTGCTCCAAACCGGCTTTCTTGAAGTTGGCCACAGCTTGGCGGTAACGGT
>JANLGB010000068.1 GCA_024653405.1 Candidatus Saccharicenans sp. | reverse complement strand
GAATTGCTTACTGAGGAATCAAAAAATCTGGGCGAATAAAGCCAAAATTAGAAATTGAGAATGATCGTGGCGGAGAGGGCGGGATTCGAACCCGCGGTAACCTTGCGGCTACACACGCTCTCCAGGCGTGCCTGTTAGACCACTCCAGCACCTCTCCGCGCCTGAAAGCAGCGTTATTTTAACACGTTTTAACCCCGAAAAAAACCCCTGCTGGACAACCCGAACCTATTCCGGTCTCCGGCCTGAGGTATTCGGTGAAGACAGCAGATTTTCTATCAGACCAGCCTGCCCTGCCGAAACCAATTTTGGATTATAAAGCTGCGGCTAATCTTTCATATTCCACCAAGTAACGTAACAGGGAGAGAAGTCGCCTGCGAGAGGAGGATAAGCTTAAGATTGGCAGTCAATTGGAAATATGTAGTTAATAATTCGAGAGCTGCTCCTTAAGGAATGGGCCAGAAACCTGAAGGCTAATCCTGGCCAGCTTTGGCTCCTGTCTCAGGGACCTTTTTTCACCATATTGGTCTCTTGGGACAAATCCTGATTATTTAACAGCCGTCCCGGTAACTGTCTTCTCCTTATGCTGGCTCTTGGTGATATGGACGAGGAAGCCGTCCTGCCCGGACAGCCAGATTTCCGATAAAACGTAAACGGTAAAATATTCGGTGTAGGAGGGAGCAAAATCTCCGACTTCATCAAAAACCAGTCGCGGTTCAGCTGGCGGCTGCTCCGGCGGGCTGAGCTTTTCCAGAACCTGGAGCTCGAGCTCTTTGCCGCTGGCCGTCTGCCGCAGGATGAGCTTTCCGGCCTGGTTGAACCCGAACCAGTATTCGCCGGCCGGAATCTTTTTGCCAGCCGCTTTGAATTCAAAGGGTATTTTGAACACAGCCGCTCCGGGACCGGAGGTCTGCCCGGAGTGAGTGTCAGCCGCCCGAGCCAGCAGAGGCCAGGCCATCAGGCAGACCATTATTATCAACAAAGGAGTGGTCCGGATAGCTTTCTTCATGCTCATTGCCTCCTTTATTAGCTTTTATGCTTATCTATTTTTTCTCAGCCCGAACCATATCAAACCAGGACTTCCCCGGCCGCTGCCCCGCTGGCCACCGGCAGAAAGACATCTTCTTCCACTCCGTTCTTGATGGCGTCTTCCATGGCCTCGATAAAGGTATCGATTTCCTCGAGGGTAGTGTAGATATTGGGCGAAATCCGCAGAGCCTGGTAATCGAAGACCTGGTTGGGCGGGGCGCCGCCGACCAGCGGCACGGTGATAATCCGGTATTTGCGTCTCAGGAAATTGGCCAGAGCTCTGACGTCGATTCCTTCGATGTAGCAGGCAGCCACACCCCAGGCCTGGGCCGGTTCCGACATATCGGTCAGCATCTTGAAACGCGGGTATTTCTTGAGGGCGTTGACATAGCGCAGGGTCAGGTAGCGCATGCGGGCGGCTTTGCGTTCGGCTCCGATGGCTTGATGGTAGGCCAGGGCTTCGCCCAAGGCGGCCCGGATTCCCCAGGGATGGGTGCCGATGGCTTCAAACTTGCGGATGTCGTTATCCTGCTGCTCGGGAGCGGCCTGGAGCGGCCAGAATTTCGGGATCATCTCCCGGCGGACATAGAGGCAGCCGTTACCGATGGGGGCCAGCAACCACTTGTGCAGGCTAACCCCGTAGGCGTCGCATTCGAGGTCGCGCAGCTTGAAGGGAAAATGGCCGAGGGCATGGGCTCCATCGACAATGGTGACGATGCCCCTGGAGCGGGCCATCCGGCAGATTCTCTGCACCGGGAAAAGCTGCCCGGTGAGGTTGGTGATATGGCAGAAATGGATGACCTTGGTTTTGGGAGTGATGGCCTTCTCGAACATTTGGTAAAGGTAATCCTGAGTGGCCGGCACCGGGAACTGCAGCCTGGTCACCTTAATTCCCTGGCGGCGCATCCTCTGGTCCCAGGTGGTCAGCATCCGCGGGTAATCCTGCTCAGTGGTCAGGACTTCATCGCCCGGCTGGAGGTCGATGCCGTTCTGGACAATCTGCAGGGCTTCGCTGGCTCCACGGGTTAGGGCCAGCTCTTCCGGGTCGCAGCCGAATTCCTTGGCCATGCGGCGGCGGATGGTTTCGATATTGCCAGCCACCATCGCCTGATAATGGACCGGCAGCATGTTTATCATTTCGGTGTAGCGAAAAGCCGATTCCAGTACCACCCGGGGGCAGGGACAGGTAAAGCCGTTGTTGAGGTTGATGAGCGAGCGGTCGAGCTTAAAGCCAAGCTGGACTTCGCGCCAGTAAAATTCATCCCTGGCCACTTCTTCGGGGGATTTTCCGGCCACGGCCTGGGTGGCGGCTTCCACCCTTTCCAGGTTGGCCAGGTTCCAGCTGAAGGCCATGGCTCCAGCAGCTCCAGCTGTCCGTAAAAATTCCCGGCGGCTGAGATTGGGGGATTTCATGCGACCTCCTTATCGGTTTAATTCAATTGAAACAAGATATTTAATCCGCCGCTATTTTAATTTTTAATTCTGTTCAAAGTCAAACCGGCCAAGAGAGCTGTCCGCCGCCTCGCCTCTGAACATGAATTTTATTGGCGGTGAAAAGTTGCGGCCGGACTCTTAGCCAGTCAGACGCTACCGATTAAAGAATCGAACTGATTTGAGTTCAGACAATTAGATTTCTTGCTGGAATCACCTCCGGCTGCTGGCCGGAACCGACCCCGAACCCTGAGGACGGGTTTTTATGGCCCTCTGCAGAAGAAGTTTTTTGGTCTTAAAAAACAGCCAGGAAAATAAAAAACAGGGTTGGCTGAAGTTCGCGGGGAAAAATCAGGGGAAATTATTGGCGGAGGGAGAGGGATTCGAACCCCCGTTCCGGGATACCGGAAAGCGGTTTTCAAGACCGCCGCCTTCAACCACTCGGCCATCCCTCCGGGAAGTTAGTATTTTAACCTTAGACCCGACTGATGACAAGTGTCGCCCCGGCCGGCCCGATTGCTAGAAGGAATGATTCATAAGGCCTTAAGTTTTGTTTTAATGTGGCCAGAACTCAATTAACGGCAACTTAGGGTAGTCTTTACAAGCAGCCGGCTGAAGAGAAGCCAAGGCGGCCATGATATTGGATGCTCCTAAGGGGTTTAGTTCATTAGGTTTATGTATTTAAGCCGTTTTAACCACAAATTGCCCTGACCATTTTGGAGTCAGAGCTTAAGACCCCGGCTTTCAAAAAATATATGAATGGACGTTCATATATTATGAATTATGAATCAGGAAGGTAACGGCTGCCTGTTTAAGGCTTGATGACTTCCAGACCGGCCAGGTAGGGCCTGAGAACTTCAGGAATGATGACCGAACCGTCTTTCTGCTGGTAATTTTCCAGGATGGCGCTGACGGTGCGGCCGATGGCCAGGCCCGAGCCATTCAGGGTATGAACAAATTCAGGTTTGCCTTTTGGTCCGCGCTTAAATTTAATCTGGGCCCGGCGGGCTTGAAAATCAAAGCAATCCGAGCAGGAAGAAATTTCCATATAAGCATTCTTTGAAGGCATCCAGACTTCGAGGTCATAGGTCTTGCCGCTGGCAAAGCCCAGGTCGGCAGTGCACAGAGCCACCACCCGGTAAGCCAGGCCCAGGCGCTTCAGGACCTCCTCGGCACAGGAAGTCATGTATTCCAGCTCGTCCGGCGATTTTTCTGGCAGAGAGAATATCATCATCTCGACCTTATTGAACTGGTGCTGGCGGATGAGACCGCGGATGTCCTTGCCGTAAGAGCCGGCTTCGCTTCTAAAGCAGGGGGTATAGGCCACGAAACGCTGCGGCAGTTTTTCGGCTTCGAGAATTTCGTTGCGGTAGATATTAGTCAGGGGAACCTCGGCCGTGGGAATCAGATACCAGTCATAGCCTTCCAGCTTGAACAGATCTTCGGCAAACTTGGGCAGATTTCCGGTTCCGGTCAGGCTAGCGGCATTGGCGATAAAGGGCGGGATGACTTCGGTAAAGCCCTTTTCTCTGGTATGCAGGTCGAGCATGAAATTGATCAGGGCTCTTTCCAGCTTGGCCCCGGCTCCAAAATAGACGGCGAAACGGGAACCGGTTATTTTGGCGGCCCGCTCGAAATCGAGAATTCCCAGGTTCTTACCGATATCCCAGTGGGGCAGAGGCTCAAAATCAAAAACCGGCGGCTCCCCCACCACCCGGACCACCACGTTTTCTTCTGGGCTATTACCCACCGGCACCGACTCGTGAGGCAGGTTGGGAATCCTTAACAGCAGCCAATTGAGCTTTTCTTCGAGTTCTCTGGATTCTTTTTCCAGAGCTGAGATTTCCTCGCCCACCTTCCTTGATTCTTCAATCAGGAGCGAAACATCCTGGCCCTGCGGCTTGAGCTTTTTTACTTCTTCTGAAATCCGGTTACGCTTCTCCCGCCAGGCCTGGGTTCTCTGCACCAGGCTCTTGAGCTCGTCCGTCAGGTGATAGAGCTCCTCCAGGTCAGTCAGGGCCTGGGACTGGCCGCGGCGGCCAGTCGCTTTTCGACCTCGGCCAAATTGTCCTGAATATATTTTAGGTCCAGCATGGGTTGATTATAGCATATGAAAAAAATTATTTTTACCGAGAAAAACACCTGTTCTTAAAGCCCTGGCCCGCAGCTGACGGTAGAGTTGATGACAGCTGGCCCCACTGCTGAATTTTTGACAGCGAAAGCAGATTATTGCGGCCAAATTCAAGGTTGGGATAAGATAGCTTAAGTCCAATCTGTTTCTTTAGGATTCACTCCAAAGGCAGGCAAAAGTGATATTAATTTCCGCTGGCGATATGGCTTGAATTAAACCGGGGGTTCAGCCTGGACTATATGGTGCGGCCATTTTTGGCCCTTGACCCGGTGCCCGACAGTGGTTGAAGTGCCCGGTAAAACAGAATAAAATTGAGCCTGATGAAGAAATATTACGTCGGCACCGCCGGCTGGAGTTATGAAGACTGGGAAGGAATCGTCTATCCGCCGGTCAAGGGCCAGAGCTTTCACCCCCTGGAATACCTGGCTAATTTTATTGATATCGTAGAAATTAACTCCACCTTCTACCGACCGCCGTCACCCGGTATGGCTTTTTCCTGGCTGCGCCGGGTTCAGGCTTTTGCCCAGTTTCTTTTCACCGTGAAACTGCTCCAGGTATTCACCCACCAGAGGAAGGATTTTTCTCAAAAAGAGATAGACGAATTCAAGAAAGGAATAGAGCCTCTGGCCGTCAAGCAGCGCCTGGCTGCCATCCTGGTTCAGTTTCCCTGGTCTTTTATCAACACCGCTGAAAACCGGGAATACCTGGAAAGACTCTTTTCGCTGTTCTCCGAATTTCCTCTGGCCCTGGAGGTGCGCCATTCATCCTGGGACCGGCCCGATTTTCATGAATTCCTGAAAGAACATAAGGTCTGCTTCTGCAACATCGACCAGCCGATTTTTCAGCACTCAATCAAACCCTCAGCCATCATCACCAACCCCAGGTTTTCCTATGTCCGGCTCCACGGGCGGAACTACAAAGACTGGTTCCGGGAGGAGGCCGGACGGGATGACCGCTACAATTACCTCTATACCACTGACGAGCTCAGCGAATGGGTCGGACGGATAAAGAAGCTGGCCGAGGGCAGCGACCGGGTTTTCATCATCACCAACAATCATTACCGCGGCCAGGCTCTGGCCAATGCCCTGCAGATTAAAAACATGCTGACCGGAGAGAAGCTCCAGATACCGGCCACCATGCTGGAAAAATACCCGGTCTTAAAAGAAATTGCCAAAAGGCTGGAAAAAGGACAGATCGACCTGTTCGAAGAACAGGAAGAGAGCCAAAACAGAGCTCAGGAAAAAGGGGGCAGCCGGGAAGAAGAAAAGGACTGAGAAGGCTGCCTGGCAACAGGATATTAGAGTCTGGCCATGGCCTGGTGGAAGATGATCTTGAAGTCGCAGTGCAGCGCGTGGATGGAAATGTCAAAAAAAGGCGGGTCCCGATACCCGTGTTTTCCAAAAGAAGGAGAGTTAAGAGATAGCCAGAGCAAAAAGAGAGGGGGGACAGACATTCTCCAATCGTCAGCCATGGCCAGGATGTTGCTGGACTCCTAGAAATTCAGACGAAAATGAATAATAATCAGGCTTTAATATTAACGAAGTAATAAATCAAGGATTCAGAACATGAACTGGTGGGAAAATGAATTCTTAAAAGCAAAAAATAACCGGTTACTCCTGGAGAATCAATCGGCAGAGACAATCGCCAGGAAATACGGGACCCCCCTCTATGTTTACAGTCGGAAGCAGGTGCTGAGGAACCTGGCCAGCCTCAAGGAGGCGTTTTCTTCAGCCCCCACCGGGCTGGAAGTTAGAATCGCCTACGCCCTGAAAGCCAACCCTCATAAGGCAATCTTAAAAACCTTGCTTAAAAAAGGCTGCTGGATTGATGCTGTCTCTCCGGCTGAAGTGGAAACTGCTCTTAAAGCTGGCTTTCCTGAAAACAGAATCATGTTCACCGGGACTTCCATCAGCTTAAAAGATTTCGAGCGCATTCTGAAACATCCAGAGGTGACTATTAACATTGATGCTTACGAACAGATAGAACTGCTGGCCGAGGCGCGAAGGAAAATGCGGCGAAAAAAGCCGGTGCGAGTTTCGGTGCGTTGGAATCCAGGCCTCGGGCGAGGCTTTTGCAGCAAGACAGTAACGGCGGGAGAGCGAAGTTCTGACGGTACGCCAATCAAGTTCGGGGTGGAAGAGGCGAGAGTAATTGAGGCTTTCAAAAAGCTCAAACAACTTGGTTTTGAAGCGGTTGGCTTGCATCAGCATTTGGGCTCGGGCTGGACGGAAGAAGATTTTCCGGTAGCTATTAAGGCAGTTGACCGGATGATTAAAAAGGCGCGAGAACTGAAAAAAGCAGGCTTTAACCTGGAATTTCTGGACTTTGGGGGAGGCTTTGGACCCAAATACCGGGCTGAACAGCGGCTGTTTCCTCTGGCTGAGTACGCAGCTTACATCCTGGATAAAGTCGAAAGCTCAAAACTCGACCTAAAAGCCATTACCGTTGAACCTGGAAAATACCTGGTAGCTAATGCTGGCGTTTTGCTGATGAAAGTGGAATACGTCAAGAAAAGTTACCGAAACTTATTTGCCTGCGTTAACGCCGGGACATACAACACTGTGCCCCGGCCGGTCATCTATGAAGAAGCCTACCATGAAATTGTCAATGCCAGCTGTGTTAACGGCCAACAAAAAGAGAAAATTACCGTAGCCGGACATCTTTGCGAAACAGGAGATGTCTTCGGTGTTGAGCGGCTGATGCCGATACCTAAGCGAGGCCACATTATGGCGGTTCTCATGGCCGGGGCCTACTGCCACAGCATGGCCTCCAATTTCAACTTTCGCCTGATTCCAAAAGAAATCCTGCTCTGAGCCTTGATTATTAAATTATAGAATGATGGCAATCCCTTACATCTTTTTGGAGTAGCTTCATTAGGCTTGGTGGCCGGGATCATGGTGTTAAAATCGGGCTCAAACCAAGATATCTATTTGAATATTAGCAAATTAAGCTATTTTTTAGCAGATTAGATAGGCCTTAGGAACTGATTATAAGGGGAACAAGAACTCAATAAAGGAAACAAATTCTGTCAACAGTCAACTTATTGCCTTAAGCTTAGATTATCTTTTATCTCCCCGGAAAATATCTTTAAGGCGAATTTTTCAGTTTAATTTATCGGATAACTTGAGGAAATTAAATATTTGCCCTGATCTGGTCCTAAAAAACTGGCCTCAGAGAAGCTGTCTCTAAACCTTAGTTATTAAATTGACTTCCATCTATCGCTAATATACCCCATGCTTATAATTGAGTAGAGAACAATAACCCTTGGCCGCCAGCATTTTGTTCCGCAGACTGAGCCGCACTCGCTAATGCTCTGACTTTATCCAGATAAATCAAAGGAGAACTTTAATGTTAGAAAAAATTTCTCCCGCTACTCGGGCGGCAGGATTCTGGTCGGCTGTCCTGTCCACAACCTTCAGTTTGATCTACGTACTGGGCCAGCTGGCAGAGTGGCTGGGATGGTTGGGTTCTAAGGGTGGGTCTGAAAGTATGAGCACGCCACTCGGAATATTTGTCCTTTTAACACCTTCACTGTTTCTCGGCTCGGCCTTCCTGGTTCTGGTAATTAGTGTTGACCGCCTGACCCCGCCAGATAGGAAAATTTGGAGCCGATCAGCAGTAGCTTTTGCTACGATTTATACGGCTCTGATCAGCATAAATTGTTATGTCCAGCTTACCTGGGTAGGTCCCAGGCTGGCCGCAGGCCGCACCACAGGGGTGGAGCCGTTCCTCTTTGTTCCCTTTAATTCATTTCTCTACGCTGTTTATATTCTGGGCTACAGCCTTATGAGCCTGGCCACGCTGTTCTTAGCCTTAGTCTTCACCGGCAAAGGGGTGGAGCGAGTAGCCAAGTGGTTTCTGATAGCCAACGGCCTTTTGCTCCCTTTTATTGCTTTGCAGATGTACTGGCACTGGATGATCTGGGTTGCTGCGCTTTGGGGCATAACCTTTCCTGGGTCAAGCTGGTCACTAGCTTTAATTTTCAAGCGGGAAGAGATTGCTATACCAAATAAACCTTAAAACTGGACTAACTAGGATATGGGGTTGAATTTTAATTTGGTTTTTAATTGGGGTCGGATTAACGGATTAATTGGAGTCAGATTAATTGGGGTCGGACCACGCTATCTATTTGAATATTCAAAAGTTAAGCTGTTTTTAGCGGGTTAAATATGGCCTTAAAGCTGATTTTGAGAGGGGCAAAAACTCATTAAGAAAAGCATAATCTTCCGCCCGTAATCGGTCTCTTAGTAATTAGTGCTTTAACGACAGCAAAAGCCTGTTTTGATACCCACAAAAATGGCTTTAAGGCTGATTTTTTGGGTCAAATTATGAGCTAAATTGAAGAAATTAAAATATTTACCGTGGTCCGACCCCAGAAATCAGAAATCATGTCGCCCAGAAATCAAGACCCCAGAAAGAGACACAGAAAACGCTATTAGAAGGTGCGCAGGAAGAAGCAATTTACCAGGCGTGGGTGGGTGCTTTGCTCAAGGCGCACTTCAGCCCGTAGAAAGCACACTGGTGGGGTGCCAAAAGCTAAAGCCTTCCTCTGCCCCACTCCTTCGACCAGCCCAGTCTCATCCTCAAAAAGGTAAAAATAAGTTAGCCCCTTAGCCGTTCTTATTTCCCGCGCATCAATTATCCTCACCGCCAGCTCCACCACCTGACCAGCTAAATCTTTAAGCTGAGCCACCCGCAGCGGCGGCCGCCTTCTGTCCAGAAACTCCAGCGGGTCACCCGACGGCAAAAAGCCCAACTTCTCCAGTTGAAACTTCCGCTTCTCTTCCTCATTGATGTCAGCCACCTTAAGCTCGGACACCCCCTGAAAATAGCGCAGGACCTGCTGGCTGCGGTTCGGCTCCAGCGAATCCAGGGCACCAGCTTGAATCAGGGTCAGCAAATCACTCTGCCCCGGCCTTACTCTCCCCAGAAAATCTTCCACCGAAAGATACGCTCCGTTAGCTTCCCGCTCGCTGAGGACTTTCTCTATGGTTTTAACAGTAAGATTCTTAATCAAACCCAGGCCGACTCTGATGGCTCTGCCTTCCACCTGAAATCTGTACCCGCTTCTGTTGACATCCGGTCCCAGGATGGCAACCCCAAGCCTCTTGGCCTCTTCCACGTATTCAGGAAGCTGGTAATAACCGCCGCCGGCGTTGAGCACCGCTGTCATATAGACCAGCGGATGATGAGTCTTCAGGTACACTGCTTCATAAGCCATCAGGGCATAGGAAGCACTGTGGGCCCGGTTGAAAGAATAGGAAGAAAATTTTTCCATCTTCTGCCAGAGACTTTTAACCTCGGCTTCGGAATAACCGCGGCTTTGCGCCTGCTCAAAAAACTTCCGGCGCAGCCGTTCATCCACCCGGCGCTTCTTGAGCTGGCGACGCAGAAGTTCGCCTTCTTCCGGCGGAAACCCGGCCACCCTTTCCGCCACCTGCATCACCTGCTCTTCGTAAAACATCAGGCCGCCGGTTTCCGGAAGAATCCTGGCCAGCAACGGGTCCTCCGGCAGGGGCCTCCTTTCGCGGCGCCTGAGGTAAGCTTCTTTCATCCCGCTTTCAGTTGGACCAGGCCGGATAAGAGCTAAGGCGTGAATCAGGTCGCCGAGGTTTTCCGGCTTCATCCGGCGCAGGAGGTTCATCATGGCCGGGCTTTCCACCTGGAAGCAGCCGATGGTCCGGGCTTCCCGCAGCAGGGCATAGGTCTTTGAGTCATCCGGCGGAATGCGTTCCAGCCGCAAGGTCTTGCTTGCTTCAGAAATGGCCGCCAGTCCGCGGGTGGAAAGAAGGTCCAGTTTGATGAGCTGAAGTTCTTCCACTGTGTCGCGGTCATAATGACACATCAGAAGTCCCTTGACTGACTGTTCCAGCGGAAGATATCGGTCAGCAGTTGCCGGCGTTAGGATTAGGCCGCCAACGTGCAGCGAAATTTCAGCAAAGACACCGGAAAGCTCGGCAGCCAGTTTCCAGACTTCAAGATAGCCGGCCTGGGGCGGCATCTGCCGCAGGTAATCCGGCTCAACAAACATCGGCACCTTCTTGCTCATAGCCCTGGCTTCTTCCGGCGGGACACCAAAGGCCCGGGCGGTCTCGTAAAGGGCGGAGCGGGCCCGGTAATTTTTCAGGCTGCAGACGTAAGCCGCGCCGGTTTTGCCAGAACCGTACCGTTTCAGCACATACTCCAGGACTTCATCGCGGCGGGTGGATTCAAAATCAAGGTCAAAATCCGGCGGGTCTGGCCGGCCGCGGTTTAAGAAACGTTCAAAGTATAAATCATATTCTACCGGGTTAAGCCGGGAAATGCCCAGGAGATAGGCTAAGTAGGAAGAAGCGCCAGAGCCGCGCAGGTTGTGGTAAATGTCGCAGCGCCGGGCAAACTCCACCACGTCGTGGACCACCAGGAAATAAGGAGCAAAGCCGCTTTCCTCCA
>JANLGB010000067.1:3820-11026 GCA_024653405.1 Candidatus Saccharicenans sp. | reverse complement strand
GGGCCCCCCTCCGCTATGAGGGCGAGTAAAAGAGCCAAGCACCTGCCTTCGCCGGGAATCAGCGTGAGAGTAGTTGAGCAAACTCGGTGGCCTCCGCCCAGGTGGTTAAAAACATTCCTGAAGGACAGGCCTGGGGCCAGGATGGCCATGGTTCCAGTCAATATTAGAGCCAATCAGACCTGGTCGCTAGCCAACAGTTTTATCCAGAGCTGGCGGTTTCTCGGCCCATCGAATTCACACAGGAAAATGCCCTGCCAAGTACCCAGCTGAATTTCTCCACCTTCGATGACGAGGGTCAGCGACTGGTTAAGAAGGGAAGCCTTGACGTGGGCCGGGGAATTGCCCTCGGCATGGGCATAGGGCAGATTGTCCGGGGCGATTTTTTTCAGGGCCATCAGGATATCAGCCCGGACATCGGGGTCGGCGTGTTCATTTATGGTCAGGGCGCAGGTGGTATGAGGACAGAAGAGGATGGCCAATCCCTGCCTGACCCCAGACTCTCGCACCACCGACCGCAGACGGCCGGTGATATCCAGAAATTCTTCCTGTTTGGCGGTGGGCAGGCTCAGTTTTATCACTTTTTCCCCCTGAAAAAAATTTATTAAAAAAAGTTCATTTTCCTACTTGACAAAGCATTTTTTATGTATTTATATATAGTGCCGTAGGCACAAGATTTAGTATCCAGAACCGATGAATAGCACTAAATATTGCTTTTTGAGGCATTTTTTCCGTCTGGAAAATTATATCATAGAAAAGGGATTCCCGGGTACTGAAACAACTACTAAATTTTAGTTTATAGGGAGGAAGGGATGGTCAAAACCAGCAAAATTACCAGGATTAAAAAAAGAGACGGTGCGATTGTCGATTTTACCCAGGACAAAATCACCAACGCCATTTACAAGGCCATGCGGTCTCAGGGAATTGACGACCTGATGGAAGCCCAGCATGTTTCGGATATCGTAGTTTTCGTCCTGGAAGAAAAATTTGGCGGGTACACCATACCTTCGGTGGAACAGATCCAGGATATCGTGGAAATGGTCCTGATGAAGCAGGGTTACCACGAGGTGGCCAAGGCTTACATCCTGTACCGCGAGAAACACAAGGCCATCCGCGAAGCCAGGGAAACTGGCATCAACCTGGAACGGTTGATTAAGGATTATATAAATGACCACGACTGGAAAGTCCGGGAAAACAGCAACGAAGGCGTGGTCAGTTTTTCAGGTCTGAATGCCAGGATTTCGGGAGAGGTGCTGTCAAACTTTGCCCTCAACAACCTTTATTCCGAGCGAATCAAGAGAGCTCACCAGGAAGGCGATTTTCATATTCACGACCTGTCGTATCCGATTGTCGGCTACTGTGCCGGCTGGTCGATGGAAAACCTGCTGCGTAAGGGATTCGGCCACGTGCCCAACCAGGTTCATTCCCATCCGGCCAAGCACCTGGAGACGGCCACCCTGCACATGGTGAATTACATCGGGACGATGCAGGCTGAGTTCGCCGGGGCCCAGGCTTTTTCCAGCGTAGATACTTTCCTGGCGCCTTTTGTCCGGGCCGATAACCTGAGCTACGAACGGGTCAAGCAGGATATCCAGAAGCTGATCTTCGGCCTGAACGTGCCCTGCCGTTGGGGCTGGCAGACACCGTTCTCCAACCTGACCTTTGACTGGACAGTTCCGGATGACCTGAAGAATAAGAAAGTCGTCGTCGGTGGGGAAGAGCTGGACTCCTACTACGGCGATTACCAGAAAGAGATGGACATGATCAACCGGGCCTTCCTGGAGCTGATGATTGAGGGCGACCTCAAGGGCCGGGTGTTTACCTTTCCCATTCCCACTTACAACATTACCAGGGATTTTAACTGGGACCATCCCAACGCCCGGTTGCTGTTTGAAGCCACGGCCAAGTACGGCATTCCTTATTTCCAGAACTATATCGGCACCAACCTCAACTCGGGCGATATCAGAGCTATGTGCTGCCGCCTGAACCTCGACCTGAGGGAGCTGAAGCGGCGACCCGGAAACATGTGGGGTGCCGGAGAACAGACCGGCTCCATCGGTGTCGTCACCATCAACCTCAACCGCATCGGCTATGAGGCCCAGAGCAAGCAGGAATTCTTCGACAAGCTGAAGGAGATGATGATCCTGGCCAAGGAATCGCTGGAAACCAAGAGGGAAGTGGTCAACAACATGCTGGAGCGCGGCCTGATGCCCTATACCAAGGTCTACCTTGGCCATTTTGAGAACCATTTCTCCACTATCGGCATCTGCGGCATGCACGAAGCCTGTATGAATTTCCTGGGCAAGGGCATCGGCACACCAGAAGGCAAGGAATTTACTATAGAAACCCTCAATTTCATGCGGGAAGTCCTGAAGGACTTTCAGGAAGAAACCGGCCACCTGTACAACCTGGAAGCTTCTCCGGCCGAGTCCACTTCTTACCGGCTGGCCCGCCTCGACCGGCAGAAATACAAGAATATCTACACCTCTGGCACCGACAAACATCCTTACCTGACCAATTCCACCCAGCTCAATGTCGATGCCACCAGGGATATCTTTGAAGCCCTCAAGCACCAGGAGGACATCCAGTCGCTCTACACCGGCGGAACCATTTTCCATGCCTTTTTGCCTGAAGCTATCGACTGGCAGACCTGCCAGAAGCTGGTCCGGAAAATTGCCGAAACCAAAATTCCTTACTACAGCATTACCCCGACTTTCAGCGTCTGCGAGAACCACGGTTACCTCAGGGGGCAGCACCCGACCTGCCCGGAGTGCGGCTCGGAAACCGAGGTTTTCTCCAGAATCGTCGGCTACCTGCGGCCGGTCAAGACCTGGAACGACGGCAAGCAGCAGGAGTTCAGCGACCGGGTGACTTTTTCCAAGCTGGACTGACTTAAATTTAACCTTAGATAGACTCCGCAAGGAGAGGCAAAGAATGGATTATCTGCTTTTCACCCTGCCGGGATGCGCTAAATGCGATCGGGTCAAGGAGCTATTCAAAGCCAGGGGGCTCCAGGCCGCCGAGTATGACGTCAGCACCAAGGACGGTCGGAACAAGATCCGGGAATACGTCAAGCTGCTGCGCCGGGATAGCTCCGGCAGCGTCATCATCCCAACCCTGATCATCGAAGACAACGGCCAGGCCACGGCCGTGCTCAACTCGGCTGAGGAGCTGGACCTGTGGTTGAAATCAAGGGTTTAGAGAAGTTTGCCTCGCGTGATTTTCCGGGGCACATCTCCTCCACGGTTTTTGTCGGCGGCTGCAATTTCCGCTGTCCCTTCTGTCATAACGCCGACCTGGTCTTGAACCCCGGCCGGCTGCCGTCGTTGGACCTGAACCTTTTTCTGAGCTACCTGGATTCCAGGAAAGGCTGGCTGGATGGCTTGTGCCTGAGCGGTGGCGAACCTCTGCTCCAGGAAGATATCGAAGTTCTGGCCCGGGTGATCAAGGACCGGGGCTACCTGGTGAAGCTGGATACCAACGGTTCCTTTCCGGACAGGCTGGAATATCTTATCCAGCAGGAACTGGTGGACTGGGTGGCCATGGATATCAAGGGGCCCCTGGCCAGGTACCAGGAAATTGTCCGGGCCGAGGTGGACCCGGAGAAAATAGACCGCAGCCAGGAAATAATCAGGCATTCGGGCCTGCCTTATATTTTCAGGACGACGGTGGTGCCGGGACTGCTGACCGAAGCTGACCTGAAAGAAATTGCCGACTGGTTGCGCGGGGCCAGGTGTTTTCAACTGCAGCAGTTTGTGCCCCAGAACACGGTGGACCCGGAGTTCCTGAAACGGGAGCCCTACCCGGCGGAGGTCCTTCGGCGCTGGGCGGAGGAACTGCGGCCCTTTTTTGACGAGGTTCGGCTGGAGGGAGTTTAAATGATGAAAGTGCTCATAAGAAAAATATCAGCCGAAGCCAGGGTCCCGGTCTACAACCACCAGGGTGATGCCGGTTTTGACCTTTTTGCCTGCGACGGTCTGACCATCAATCCCGGGGAAACGGTGGCCGTGCCCACCGGAATTCAGATGGCCATCCCGGCCGGTTATGTCGGCTTGATCTGGGATAAGAGCGGGATTGCCCTGCGGGGGATTCACCGGCTGGCCGGGGTGGTGGATGCCGGCTACCGGGGAGAAGTTAAGGTGGTACTGACCAACCTGGGGAAGGAGCCTTTCCTCATCAACCCCGGGATGAAAATTGCCCAGATGCTCATCCAGCCGGTAGAAACGGTGGACATCGTAGAAGTGGCTTCTCTCGACCGCACCAGCCGGGGAGATGGTGGCTTCGGCTCGACCGGTTTATACTGACCGGGTTCCTGGCGAGATGGCGCTGCCCGACCTTGTAGTTTTCTGCTCATTTTTTTCAAAAAGGCGAGAAGAATAAGTTTCTATCTGCTTGCTAGTTTCCCCGGTTAGCCTTCCCCGCAGAAGCCGGACAATTCTTAACCCGGAATCATCAAGGCTGGGAGCCAATCAAACTTACTGATATTTCCCCATTATGTAATTCTGGAGATGCTCGATAGTAATTTTCTGGGCGGTGATGACCGACTTGACCACGTCTCCGATGGAAATTACCCCGACAAGCTTGTTATCCTGGATGACTGGCAGATGGCGGATTCTCTTCTCGGTCATCAGGGCCATGCACTCTTCGGCTGTGCACTCAGGGTTGACGAAGTAAACCTGGGTGGTCATGATTTCCCGGACCGGCGTTTCCAGCGAGGATTTGCCTTTCAGGACGACTTTGCGGGCATAATCCCTTTCGGAAATCACCCCCACCACCTGACCTTTTTCCACCACCATGAGGGCTCCGACCTCTTTCTCGGCCATGATTTTCAGAGCTTCGTAAACCGTGCTGTCGGGCGAGATAGTCCAGACCTGGTGCCCTTTTTCCTCAAGCATTTGTTTGACTGTAATCATTCTCCCTCCTTAACAACAAGCCAGCTGCCACCGGCAGGAGCCGCGGCCTCCCGGCTGATATTTATATATTAGAATCTCGCCCAGGTGTCAAATTGAATAAGACATCGCCCGGGGGACAAGGCAAGCTGGTGCAGGTCGGCCTGCCGAATCAGTCCTGTAATAAACGGGCAGCCCGGCTTCAGTTCTATCCGGGAGGTAGGCCATAGTCAGTTAAGGACCTGGATGATGAGCGCTGTTGCCGACCGGCTTGAAGAAGGGCGGCCTGAGCCTGAGGCTGGACTGGCGCTTGGTAGATTCTATTGTGCCCCGAAAACAGCTGAAATCAATTAACGCCGGCTTCAGACAAAATCAATCAAAATAACCGGTCAGATCGTCTCGGTTGAGTTTCTGTTCCAGGGCCACCCGAGCCACAGCTCTGGCCACGTTGCGGTGCAGACCCCTGTCCAGGGCGTTGGGGACGATTTCTCCGGCCGGGGCATAGTCAGCTATGGCCCTGGCCGCGGCCAGCAGCATTTCCCGGGTAATGCGCGGGACGTTGGCATCGACTGCCCCGCGGAAAATGCCGGGGAAGCCCAGCACATTGTTGATGACCTTGCCGTCGGCAGCATAGGCGGCCCCGGCGGCCAAGGCTTCTTCCGGTTCAATTTCTGGGTTGGGGTTGGACAGGGCCAGGATAATCTGCCCTTTCCTGACCATTTCCTTCTTGATCAGACCCGGCACCCCGGTCGTGGCTATGATCACCTCACAGGAAGCCATTATTTCCTTGAGGTCGGCCACCTGTCCCCCGCATTCTTTAAGGCGCTGGCTGGCTTCGGGGTTGATGTCGGCTCCCTTTACCGGCTTATTCAGGTAGAACATCAGCATCCGGGAAAGGGCCAGGCCAGCAGCTCCCAGGCCGATGACCCCGAAGCAGCTCTTATTCAAGTCCCGTCCAGTTACCCTGGAAATGTTCATCAGGGCGGCGGTGACAACACAAGCTGTTCCGTGCTGGTCGTCATGCATGACCGGGATATCGAGCCGGGCCTGGACCTGCTCTTCAATGTAAAAACAGCGGGGGGCTGAAATGTCTTCCAGCTGGATGGCGCTAAAGGTCGGGGCGATGTTGACCACGGTCTCTATGATGCGGTCGGCTTCCTTGGTGTTGAGCAGAACTGGCACGGCTGAAAGTCCGGTCAGGGTTTCCATCAGGCAGGCCTTCCCTTCCATCACCGGCATGGCCGCCAGGGGACCGATGTCTCCCAGTCCCAGGACGGCGCTGCCGTCGGTGACAATGGCCACCAGATGGCGGATGGCGGTATAACGCCTGGCCATGGCCGGGTCTCTCTTGATGAGCAGACTGACCTCAGCCACACCCGGGGTATAGACTTTTCGCAGAACGCTAATATTGTTGACTTCATAGCGGGAACGGACGGCGATTTTGCCGCCCTGGTGCATTTCCAGAACTTCATCCCTGACTTCCAGGAGCTGGGCCTTGGGGTAGGCCCTAACCGCCCTGACCACTCTTTCCAGGTGGGCCTCGTCATCAACGAAAATGGTGATGTCCCGGTCCATGTAATTGGAACCCATGTGAATGATCTTGATTTCGCCCACGTAAGCCTGTTCGGCTCCGATGACCGAAAGCAGGCCGCCGAATATCCCGGGTTTCTGCAACAGCCGGCAGCGCAGGGTCCTGACTAACTTATCTTCCCACCACATGGCCTTACTCCTTTTTTCTGGTTTTCAGGCTGGGAATCATTATTATATAACTTTTTCTCCCCCGCTGGTATGAACAGGCGGTAATCCAAAAAAGCTTCAGAAACGTCCTGGCAAGATTTGAGCAGGCGGGAGAGAAGTAGTGCGACTCGATGCCAGGGAGAATGAGGAGGGGGAGGGACCGGATATCTTCCGGCCCGGACATAGATTAGCGGGATTTTCTTAAAAGAGGGCGTGGGGTCCGGGCGGTGGATGATAGGCCAGATGAAGTGAGAGCCCAGAAAATGTGGCCTTAAATTTCTGGCGGTGTTTTTCCTGAAAATTTTATCAGTCCTGGCTGAGATTAGGCTGGGCCCTCTTTTCCGGTTAGCTCAAGCCAGCAGTCGTAATTGACAGGCAGATTTTTTTTTGACCGGCCAGGTGCCCACCGTCAGGATTTTTTCCGGGTGAAGTAATAATAGAAAATCGGGATTACCAGGAAAATAAAAAGGGCCGAAGCCGTCAGCCCACCAAGAGTGGCCAGGGCCAGGCTGGACCAGATCTGCCGCCGGCCGGTTTCCAGTTGAATCAGGAGCAGCGGCAGCAGACCGAAGACGGTGGTGGC
>JANLGB010000067.1:0-3810 GCA_024653405.1 Candidatus Saccharicenans sp. | reverse complement strand
ATGAAAACCGGCCTGATTCTTTCCCGGGCTCCCTTGATCACAGCCTCGGCCAGTTCCAGCCCAGAAGTTTTTCGGGTCTGGTTGATATGGTCCACCAGGATGATGGCGTTGTTGACCACGATCCCGGCCAGGAGAATGAGCCCGATGTAGGCCGAGGAATCGAAGGGATAGCCAGCCACCACGAAGGCCAGGAAGACTCCGGTCAGGGCCAGGGGTACGGTCAGCATAACGATAAAAGGCTGGATGAAGGATTCATAGAGAGCGGCCAGGATGATGAAGATGATGACCAGGGCGGCTATTAGCCCGAACTTTAATTGTGATTTTTCTTCGGTGGTCATCAGGAAGCCGTATTCCATGCTGGCGGTGAAGCCCGGGGGCAGGCTGAGGCTGGAAAAGACCGCTTTCCGGTAGTTTTCAGCGGCCTTGTACGGTCCCTTGAATTCCCACATGACCGTTATCTGGAATTGCTGGTTTTCCCGGTAAATAGACCCTGGTATCTGTTTTTCTTCTACCGCCAGTATATCTCCCACCTGCAGCTGCTGCCCCTCCGGGGTTGTTAGCAGCATCTCCAGCAGTTGGCCGAGTTCCAGGTTCTCGGCTTCAGGAAATTTGACCTCGATCAACCTCTCCTTGCTTTGGATGATTGCCCGGAGCCGCAGGCCGAAGGTGCCCCGGACCATGCTCTGCAGCTGGTAAAAAAGATAATTCGGGTCCAGGTTGTACCGGGCCAGGGCTTCTTCCTTGATTTTCAGTACGTATTCGGTTGAGGAAATATCGCCCCAGTAATACTGGCCGGTAATGCTCTTAATCTCACCCACCCGGGGATTGCGGCGCAACCTGTTTTCCAGGTCGGCAGCGATGTCCTGCAGTTTCTTGAGGTTATATCCATATATCCTGATGTAGGAATCAAGATAGCGTCCGGCGCTCATGGCCGAATAGTAGCTCTGGGGATCAAATCCGTAGACCCCGATGCTGACCCCAGCAAAATTAGTGGCCAGCCTGATCAATTCATCTTTGAGAATGTAGGGATGGGCCGAAAGCTCCACCTCCGGCGGAAAGGAAATTTCAAGAGAACCCCGCTCCCGGAAAACCTGAGCGTTGACCTGTTTTTCGCAGGGATAGGCCAGGGCCTTTTGTTCAAACTGATGCACCAGCTCATCAGTGGCTTCTATCGGGGTGCCGGCTGGCATGGTTACTGAGAGGTAGAGGCGGTCGCGCGAATACCAGCGGAAGAATTCTCCGATGACCACATTTTTCTTGAAGACCCGGTAGCTGCCGAAGGTGAGCAGCCCGATGATCAGCAGAATTTCCAGCGGATGCTTCAGGCTGAAGCGCAGCACCTTTTCAAAAAAGAGGAGAGCCGGGCTCCGTTCCTTTCGCTGCCGGGCCGATAGCAGCCTCGGGCTGAGAGCCGGGATCAGGGAAAAAGATACCAGCAGGGAGGTAGTCAGAGCCAGCGACATTACTATTCCCAGCGGCAGGTAGTAGATTCGGAGCCGTCCCTGGAAGAAAGGAAAGCAGAAAAAGACCCCGATGGTAGTCAAGGTGGAGGCCAGGACCGGGGTAATCACCCGCCTCGGGCCCTGGATGGATGCTTCTGCCGGGCTCCAGCCGGATTCTCTCAGCCTGAGGATGTTTTCAAAGACTACGATGGACTTGTCGACAAAAATCCCGAAGCCCAGGGCCAGGGCTCCCAGGGTCAGCATGTTCAGGGAAATCTTGAAAAGATAGATGAAGTTGAAAGAAATAACAGCTGAAAACAGGACCGAAGACAGGATCAACAGCGAGGGCGACAGCCTCCTGATGATGATAAAAATCATCAGGAAGATGAGCAGGGTAATGACGCCGGCTAGAAGATAGAGGTGGTGCAGGTTGTCAAGAATTTCCTGGCTCTCGTCGTCTACCACCCGGAAGGTCAGGTCGGCCGGCAGGGTTTTCTGGACCTGTTCCAGGCGCTCTTTGACCTGCCTGGCCACCTTCAAGGTATTCTTGCCTTTTTCTTTGAGCACCCGCAGCATGATGGTGGGCTGGCCGTTTATCCGGTTGAGGTGGAAAATCTCGGCGTATTCCAGGGTAACAGCGGCCACGTCCTTGACCCTGACCGGCACCCCGCCCTGGTAGCTGATGACCAGCTCACCCAGGTCCTTCAAGTCTCTGGGAGCCAGGGCTAGCCGTAACAAGTATTCTTCCTGGTCTTTTTGGACCCGGGCTGAAGGATAAACCTGGAGAGCCTGAATAAGCGTCTGCACTATCAGGTAAGGATGAAGACCCAGGTCCCGCAGTTTTTTCTGGTCTAGGGTAAGGCGGACGTTGAGGTCGGAACCACCGCTGACCTCAACCTTGGAAACGCCGTTAACAGCTCCGAGGCCGATTTCCAGCCGGTCTTTGACCATTTCCCGAAGAGTCTGAAGCGGATAGTTGCCGGATATGGTGTAGGTCAGGAAAGGTCTGACCCGGAAATCTTCCGGGACGTAGGGCTCGCCCACCGGTTTTACGCCATAAGGCAGCTCGGATAGAATCCGCCCAAGAGCTTCTCTCAGGGCCAGGTTGACGAACTCCAGGTCGATTTTCGGGTCGAACTCTATGGTCAGGCGGCAGGACCCGATTTCGCTGGTCGATTTTATTTTGCGAACGCCCTTAACCGACAGGACAGCTTCTTCCAGGATAGCTGTGACCTGGGTCTGCATGACCACGGGCGAAGCCCCGGCCCAGCTGGCCGTTATGTCCACCTGGGGGAATTCTTCCTGGGGGGCCAGTTCCAGAGGTATATGGAACAGGGAGTAAAAGCCCAGAGCCAGGAGGGCCAGGTAAATCATCAGGGTGGCTACCGGGCGCTCGATAAAAAATTTCATGTTCGTCACTCAGATCTGGCTTCAGCCTATCCGGGGCCGCAGCCGGCTTTCCACCCATTCGTAAAGAACCGGGATGAGGATGAGCGTCAGGAAGAGCGAAGAAGTCAGACCGCCGATCACGGCAATGGCCAGCGGCCGCAGCAGCTCGGCTCCCCGGCCAAGACCCAGGGCCATGGGAATCAAACCGGCAACGGTGCTCAGGGTTGACATCATGATAGGCCGCAAACGGGTGGCCGTGCCCTCGACCACCGCCCGGCGCAGGTTGTGGCCCTCGCGCCGGAGCTGGTTGATATAATCAATCTCCACGATGGCATTGTTGACCACGATACCCACCAGGACCACCATCCCGATCAGGGAGATGACGTTGAGGCTCTGGCCGGTCAGCAGCAGCAGTGCCCCGGTTCCTATTAATCCCATCGGAATGGTAAACATTATCAGGAAGGGGTGAAGCAGAGATTCAAACTGGGCGGCCATGATCATGTAGATCAGCACCACGGCCATAAGAAAGGCCAGCAGCAGTGAGCGGAAGCTGACGGCCATCTCCTCCCTTTCACCTCCGAACAGGATGCGGTATTCGGCCGGCAGGTTCATCTGCTGGACCAGGGCTTGAATGGCTGGAGCCACCTGGCTGAATTTCCGACCACGGAGGTTGGCCGTGACCAGGATCTCCCGCTCCTGGTTTTCGCGCCTGATTTCGTTGAGTCCTTCCACCAGCTCGTAACTCACCAGTTCTTGAAGGGGAATAAGCGACTGGCCATGGGGATAAAATGAATTCAGCACCTGGTCAACGGTCTTCCGGCTTTCGTGTTCCAGCCAGATGCGGACATCGTATTTTTTTTCCATTTCCCGGAACTTGGTGGCCAGCTGGCCGCGGATGGCCTGAACCAGATAGTTGGCCAGCTCGCCAGCCGTCAGGTTGGGATATTTTTCCAGAGCCGATGATTTGATTTTTATCAGC
>JANLGB010000066.1 GCA_024653405.1 Candidatus Saccharicenans sp. | reverse complement strand
CAAGTACCAGACCCAGTTCATCATCATCACCCACAACTATAAGACGATGGAGGTAGCCGATTACATCTACGGCACCACCATGGAAGAACCGAACGTCACCCGGATCTACTCGGTCAAGATGGAACGGAAGGAGACGGTCGCGGCCGAAGAGGCCGGCCCCGAGTCAGACCCGGTCCTAACGGCCGAATCCGGGTCAGCTCCAAAGACCCGGCCCGCCACTTCTGAAGACGAGATTGAACCCATAGAAGAAGTTGAAGATAAATCCTAAGAAAATGATAAATCTTTTGACTGAAGCCGGGGCTTTGAGATATCATCTCTGACGATGTTTTCTCCGAGCAGGTTCGGCTTTTCCCCGCTTCCCCTGGAACCGAGCTTGCCTGGTCTTGATCTTGACCGCAATCCCCATGAGGAGGCCACATGACCTTTTATCTCTACATCATCCTGGGTTATCTCCTGGTTTTAACCGTCATCAATTTCCTCCGGGCCAAGAAAGTCAAGAGCCAGGAGGATTTCATGGTGGCCGGCCGCAAGCTGAAGTGGTCGGTGATGGTCTTTACCCTCATCTGCACCTGGATCGGCTCGGGCACCTTCATTTCCGGGGCGGAATTCGCCTCCAAGGCCGGGTTTTCGGCCCTGTGGCTGGCTGCCGGAGCCTGGGTCGGCATCATCATCATCTATTTCCTGGCAGCCAAGATCCAGACTTTCGGCCAGTACACCATCGGCGACATCCTGGAAGTCAGGTACGGCCCGCTGGCCAGGCTGTTTGGAGCTATCGCCCTGGTAATTTCCTTTACGGCCATCGTTTCCTACCAGTTCGTGGCCGGCGGCTTCATCCTGAACGTAGCCACTGACGGAGCTATTTCCGACCAGATGGGTATCTACCTGGCCGCCACCTTTGTCATCCTCTTCACCGCCCTCGGGGGGATGGTGGCGGTGGCTTATACCGACCTGCCCAACGGCATCATCATCGTCCTGGCCTGCCTGCTCTCTGTGCCTTTCGTCTATGCCGCGGCCGGGGGCCTGAGCGGGGCTCAGGCCAGCCTGCCCTCGGGATATTTTGCCGTAGTCAACGAACAATTCGGAGCCAACCCCACCCTCAAGGCCCTGGGCTATTTTCTTTCAACCATGTTCCTGCTGCTGGGCGTGCAGAGTATGTACCAGAAATTCTACAGCGCCCGTAGCCCCAGGGACGCCAAGAAAGCGGTGGTTTTCTGGACCATCGGCACCATCTTCGTCGAAACCGTGGTCGTGGTCATAGCTGTTTTTTCTTACAGCATGTTCAAGGACCAGATAAACCTGAGCATTCCCAGGGAAGGCGGAAAGGTGGTGCTGCTGGCGGCCCGCAACCTGGTGCCGCCGCCCATCGGAGTGCTGCTGCTGGGAGCGGCCTGTGCCGTGGTGATCTCGACCGGAATGAATTATCTCCTTTCCCCTTCGAGCAACCTGATCAGGGACATCTACCAGAGGTTTATCAACCGCTCGGCCGACGACCGCAAGCTGGTGGCCCTGCAGAAGCTATTTATCGTCATCATCGGTGTGGTGGCCTTCTTTTTTGCCCTGCGCCTGAAATCAGTCCTGGAGATGAGCTATTTTGCTTATACCATTTACGGCGTGGCCATCACTCCGGCCCTAATCGCGGCTCTGGCCTGGAAGAGAGCCACCAAGGCCGGCGGGCTGGCTTCTATCATCTCCGGCACCGTGGTCAGTATCGTGATGAAAGTCCTGGCCGAAGTGCTGCCGCCGGAGAAAGTCCCGGAGGGCGACCCCTGGGGTATACCGCTGATTTTTCCAGCCCTGGCCGTGTCGCTGCTGAGCCTGATCGTGGTCAGTTTGCTGACCAAACCGCCGAAGGAAGAAGACCTGGCCACCTTCTTTCCTAAAAAAATAAACCGGCGCGGATGAAGACCGGCATTATTTTTGATAAACGTTTTGCTCTCCACCAGATGGGGGAAGAGCACCTTGAAAGCCCGCTGCGGATTATCGCCCTTTACGAATTACTGCAGACCAGGTTGAAGCACGGGTCCACCCTGGTCGAGCCCAGGCCGGCCACCCCGCAAGAAATTCAGCTGGTCCACCTCCCGGAATACGTGAGTTTTCTTAAGGAAACCGCCGGCCGGGAAGAATATTACCAGTTCGACCCGGATACTATCGCCGGGTCTCATACCTACGAAGCCGCCTGCCTGGCAGCCGGAGCCGGGCTGACCGCGGCCGACCTGATTCTCGAAGGCCAGCTGGATAATGCCCTGGCCCTGGTCAGGCCTCCTGGACACCATGCCGAGAGCCACCGGCCGCTGGGTTTCTGTTTTTTCAACAATATCGCCATCACGGCCGAGTATCTCCGGCGGAAAAAATCTCTCCGGCGGATTTTGATAGTGGACTGGGACCTGCACCACGGCAACGGCACCCAGAAAGCCTTTTATAACACTGACGAAGTCCTGTACATCTCGCTTCACCAGAGCCCGCTCTTCCCTGGGACCGGCTCGGCGGCCGAGGTCGGGGAAAAAGATGCCCTGGGTTTTAACCTCAACCTGCCGCTCCGGGCCGGGAAAACCGATGAAGATTACCTGTGCCTGTTCCAGAAAGTCATCCAGCCGGTAGCCGCCAGTTATAAGCCCGAGTTCGTCCTGGTCTCAGCCGGTTTTGATATCATGCGCTGGGACCCCCTGGGGCGGATGGAGCTAACGGCCGAAGGCTGCGGAGACCTAAGCCAGGTGCTGACCGACATAGCCGCCAAGTATGCTTCGGGACGCCAGATAGTTTTTCTCGAGGGTGGCTACAACCTCAAGGAACTCCAGGACGGGGTGGAAGAGGTCAGCCTGAGGCTTAACGGCAGCAAGAGGCGGCAACTCCCTGACCTCCCCTGTCCGGCGGAGCTGGCCGCGGAAATCAGTCCCTACTTGAAAATTTTCCGCAATTTCTGGAAAGAAATTCCGGCTCTTTAGGACCCTTGATCGAGGGACTGGCCCACCAGGAAACCCAGGAAGCGAGAGAATTAACAAGCAACCCAGACCTAAACGGGGTAAAACAAAGACTCGACCCGGCCGCACGGAAGGGCCAAGGCCAGGGTTAAGGCCAAAAGACCAGCAGCTTTTAAGACGTCAGATATGCCCCTGGCCCAGGCAGCATAAGATTCCGATAAAACTGCTCAGCCAGGACAGGCCAGAAATGGCCCCGTTCAGGGTCAAAGAGCGGTCTAGATGACAGGCGTCATCCAGAGTAGACATCTCCCGGACCCAAAAAAGGGCCTTTTCCCCTGTTATTTAAGCTGCAAATCTGGCACAAAATATGCAGTAATAAGGGTGTAAAGGAGCTTAAAATGAGAAAAAAGAGCTTTCTCCTGATAATGGGCTTAATGCTGGTGGTAAGTCTTTATGCCCCGCTGCGGGCCCAGGAAGACTTACCCCAGGCCGAACAACCTCAGGAAGAGACCAAATATACCAATCAGTCAGTCGGCCGGGTCAGCTTTCTTGAAGGCAAAGCTTTTATCCAGAGAGCGGCTGATATCGGCTACGAAGAAGCCGTGGTCAACGACCCGGTGGCTGAGGGCGACCGCCTGGGCACTTCCGAGGGCCGGATGGAAATCCAGTTTGGCCGCCGCAATTACTTCAGGCTGGATAATGATACCAAGCTCGATGTCATGAGCCTGCCCCGCAAGGATAACGACCTGATCAAGTTCCGTCTCTGGTCCGGTCATGCCTATTTCACCATCAACAACCTCGACCGGGAAAAAGCCATCGAGATTCACACCCCGGATTCTTCCTTCTACGTCCTGGAAAAAGGCATCTTCCGCATTGACGTGGAAGAAGGACGCGGGACCGAGATCCTGGTATTCAAAGGGCTGGTGGAAGCCGCCGGCGAGCAAAATTCCTACCTGGTTAAGGGCGAGCAGCGGCTGGAAATGGCTGAAGGCCGCTTCACCTCACGCCCGGCCAGTTTCCGCCCGGTGGCCGATGACGGTTTTGACCGCTGGAACCAGTCTCGTGATGAGCAGACCAGGCGCCTCTACGCCAGGCGTTATCTGCCGGAGGACCTGGCCGAGTTTGAAGGCGAGCTCAACGAATATGGCGACTGGGTTTACATCGCTCCCTATGGTTATGTCTGGGTTCCCAGAAATGTGGCCGACGACTGGCGTCCTTATTACTACGGGCGCTGGGTCTGGGTGCCGCTGACCGGCTGGACCTGGGTGCCTTACGAGCCCTGGGGCTGGGTGGCTTTCCACTATGGTCGCTGGCACTGGGGTGTGGGCCTCGGCTGGTACTGGATTCCGACCGTCTACTGGGGCCCGGCCTGGGTCAGCTGGTGGTGGGATATGGACTATTTCTGCTGGGCGCCGCTGAGCTGGTACGGCTACCCGGTGGTGGTGGTAAACAACGTTTTCTACGATAGATACGTCGGGCATTACCCGATTCATTCCCGGGCGCTGGTAACGGTTAGAAAAGACCAGCTTCGGGCCCGCGATATTTCCCGGGCCGCCCTGAGACCGGAAAACCTGAGGGCAGCCAACCTGGATAAGAAAATCACCCTCACCCACAAGAGCCTGCCTTTCCGCCCGGAAAGCTCTAAGCTAACGGTGGAGAAACTGGACGGCAAGAGGCTCATGATCAGGCAGGACCGGGAAGGCGGAGGACTGAGGCCAGGCCTGACCGGGACTCCCGGCAGCAGGGGAAAAATCAACCCGGAAAACATCCGGCCTTCTTCCCGACCTGGAGATAAGGCCATCACCAGTTCCGGGGATAGGGGAAAAACTGTGCAGCCAAAATCTGGAAGCAGTGAGAAAGGCTCGACCGCGGCCAAGCCCTCCTCCAAAAGCAGCCCGGCTTCGGGCAAAGTGACCCCGAAAAAGATTCGAAAGAAAGAAGAATCGCCGGTGGCTTCCAGGTCCTATAGCTCTTCCGATTCGGGGCGGACCATAAAAACCTATCCCTCCTCAGCCAGCGTCAGTCCCAGGAGCGCCAGCCGTCCGGACCGCAACTACCGTTCCAGCTATTCAACTCCCAGCCGCAGCTACAGCCGTCCTTCAGGCTCATCCGGGAGCAGCCTGTCGCGGCCATACAGCACTTACAGGACCGAGCGCTACTCGCCCTCCAGACTCAACTCGCCCCGGATAAGTTCCAGCCCCTTGCGCTCCAGCTCCAGTTCTAACCGAAGTGGTTTGAGCAGCTCCCGGCCCAGCCTTGGTTCATCGCGGATTGGATCTTCGAGCTCCGGCTCCAGGTCGATAGGCTCTTCTCATAGCTCGTCATCATCCAGGTCGGGTTCTGTTAGCCGCAAGAAATGAGCCGGTTATACTCCGGCAGCAGATAGAGGGCCCTCTCTTAATTATGGCGATTGAAGGGTAGGGCCCTTCTTTTTATGAAAAATCATGAAATTCACCCCGGCTCCAAATCTGTAACTGGCCTCGGCTGTAAAGAAGAGCTGAGCGATGAAACTAAAAAGTTTTAAGCAAGATAAGCTTTAGGTGTCTGTTAAGAGAAACCCCGCTCCTTGGATTTCAAGGCAGGTCATTGCCCAGGCTTAACCGGAATTAAGCCCGACCTCAATTCTCTACCTGTGTTCTCATTCAATAGCTTCTGGCACCAGTCGTTCGGCCAAGACCCAAATCATTTTTTAACCAGAGACCCGGGAAATAAGCTGCTGGCTCTCTCCTTAACCTCCGGCCCTTAATTTAATCACCAGCGCCTCCCACGGGATGAATCCTAATCGGACTTGACGGCAGAATGATTATCTTGAATTGCTGGCTCCGGGCCTAATCGGCCCCGGCTATATTCTCCAGCCCTGGTATCCGCTGGAATAAATATATGAACGGCTATTCATATATTATTGGGTTGTTTCTCATCACCCCGGTTCAATCCGACCGTCTTTCTTCCCGGGCTTGCCGTTCCGAATAATAATCCAGCACTCTCAGGTGATCCTGAAGCGAACAGTAGCGGCTGGGCTCGGTCCCGGGCAGGAAGACCTCCTGGAAGGGATACTTGCAGATGGGCGAAGCCAGCAGCCCGGTCTTGCGGTCGACGGTCACAAAGACCAGGTTGGGTGGCACCTCGAAATCCTCGATCAAAATAGCTTCCGGGTTGGTTACTGTTGCCGGTTCTCCAGCCGAGGTCTCAGCCGGCTGAGAAGCAGCAAATTCCTTTTTCTTATCCTCTATTACCCGGGCAAAGAAATCCCGCCAGATGGGTAGAGCCACCACCGCCCCGGATTGCCTGTTGCCGAGAGTTATTTTGGTATCATAGCCCACCCAGACCCCGGCACAGAGAGAGGGCGAAAAGCCGATAAACCAGGCATCGGTGAACTTATTGGTGGTACCGGTCTTGCCGCCCAGAGGCCAGTTCAGAGAGGCGGCCGAGGCCGCCGTTCCTCGCTGCACCACGCCCTGCAGCAGATAGGTCATCATGTAGGCTATCTGGGGAGAAATGACTTCCTCGGTCTGGGGAACGTTTTCCTCCAGAATATTCCCGTCTTTGTCCTCAATCCTGACGATGAAATAAGGCCTGGCCCTTAATCCCTGGTTAGGGAAAACGCTGAAGGCCGAGACCAGCTCCTGCAGGGTGATTTCAAAGGAACCGAGGGCCAGCGATAGGTAGGGATAAATGGTGGAAGTTATCCCGAACTTGCGGCAGTACTCTACCCCGACCTGGGGCGAAAGGTAATCGAGCAGCTTGGCTGTAACCACGTTTCTGGACTTCTCCAGGCCGGTTCTCAGGGTTACCGCCCCGTGATATTCGCTGTCGTAGTTCTTGGGCGACCAGGGCTCTCCGGTCCACTTGTCGACGAAATTGGTCGGTTCATCGACGATGACGCTGGCCGGGGTGAAGCCCTTTTCCAGGGCGGCGGTGTAGAAAATCGGTTTGATGGCCGAGCCGGTCTGTCGTAGGGCCTGGGTCGCCCGGTTAAACTGGCTGCGCCGGAAGGAATAACCTCCGACCATAGCTTTAATCTGGCCAGTGACCACGTCCAGGGCCAGGAAGGCGCCTTCCACCGCCGGCTCCTGATCAAGGTTAACCCGGGCCGTTTTGTCAGTTTCATTCACAGTCTGTATCTCCACCAGGACCACATCTCCGGGCTTGATGAGGTCGGTCAGAAACCTGGCCTTGGTCCACTCTAGGCCTTTGTTGGTCATAATCCCGGTATAATTTTTCACTTTGACTTTGGCTTCTGCCCGGCCGACTTCCAGAACGATGGCTTCTTCCGTTTTCCCCGGAACCGGCTCCTGGCTATCCCAGCTATCGAGCCAGACCTTGTCCAGCTCGGTCTTGCCCTCGGCCAGCAGGCTGCGCTTGTCCTGGCGCCAGCCGTTCTTTTTGTCCTGGACCCGGAGGCCCCGGTCGAGGGCTTCCTCGGCATATTTCTGGTAGTCCAGATTAAGGGTGGTATAAATTTTCAGGCCACCCCGGTACAGGATCTCGTCGCCGTACTTTTTCTCCACGTATTTCCGGACTTCTTCGTAAAAATAGGCCCCGGGCTCGGTCGTCTGGCGGCGCAGCGGCAGAACCCCCAGTGGCAGCTTTTTCAGCTCCTCGGCCTGGGCCCGGCTGATGAAGCCCTCTTCGGCCATCCGGTTAAGCACGTGATTTCTCCGATTCAGGGTAACCTTGGTGTTATTGTAGGGAGAATAGATGGCCGGGCCACGGAAGATGCCGGCAATCAAGGCGGCTTCGGGCAGGGTCAGGTCGGTAACACTCTTACCGAAATAGAGCTGGGCCGCTGCCTCCACCCCCCAGGTCCCGTGCCCCAGGTAAAACTGGTTACAATAGAGTTCCAGGATTTTTTCCTTAGTATAGCGCCGCTCGATTTCCATGGCCACGAAAATTTCCTTGAGCTTGCGGCGGACAGTCTGCTGCGGGTAGAGAAACAGGCTGCGGGCCAGCTGCTGGGTGATGGTGCTGCCGCCGTGCAGCCGGCTCTTGCCCAGAGCTATCCGGAAAAAATCTTCCTTCAAAGCTCTAAGAATTCCGCGGTAATCAATACCTTTATGGGCAAAAAACCTGGGGTCCTCGGTGGCAATGATGGCCTGCTTGAGGACCTCGGGGATTTTCTCATAGGGAACCTGGATTCTTCTCTCGGCCGCAAATTCTCGGGCCAGCTGGCCGTTATCGGCATAGACGGCCGAGATGATCTTGGGTTTAATCTGTTCCAGCTCGCCCACATCCGGAAGATTTTCTCTGATAGCCAGGTAGGCTCCGAAAAAGCCGCCCAGAGCCAGGGCGCTGAGCAACACCAGGAAAAGGAGCAGTCCTTTCAGGACTTTTTTCCGGTTTAATCTGGGAATTTTAATTTTGAAAACGATCTTCTTTTTATCAGGCATCTTATTCCAGCTACGGACCGAATAACATCGGCAGGTAAAACAATATATCAGATTAGGGGTAGAAAAAACAATGCCGGCCGGGCTACTTGAGTTGCGGGAACTTCTTCAGGAGAAGAGACCAGATTTTCCGGTGGATAACATCTGCCGGCGGGCGCCCGTCAACCACCACCACCTCCGGGTCGCGGAAGGAGAGGAAGATTTTCCGGACCTTTTGCAGGTAGTCTTTTTCTTCAAAATGGCCATATATAATGGGGCGGTCCTTAATCCGGCGCAGCCCGGTGCTCGCCGGGACATCCAGGATGAAGACCAGGTCCGGGACCAGGGCAAATTTCTGGTGGCGGCGTCTGATTTCCTCGAGCGGCAGTCCCCGGGCCCCCTGGTAAGCCAGGGTGGAGTAAAAATAACGGTCGAGAATCACCGTCCGGCCGGCTTCCAGGGCCGGCTTGATGTTCCTGGCCACATTTTCTTTCCGGTCCCTGATAAAAAGCTCCAATTCCTCCTCGGGCCTAATCGAACCGCTGGTTTTTGAAAGTTCCCTGATCCTGCGGCCCCATTTCCCCTGGGTGGGCTCCCTTAAAGTGACTACCTGGAGCCCCCGACGGCGCAGACGGCGGGCCAGCAATTCTACCTGGGTTGACTTGCCCGAACCGTCTATGCCCTCGATGACCAGAAACAGGCCCTGGCGCAGCGGACAAGGCCTGGTAGGCTCGGTCGTTATTTTTTTCTTCATTCTGTCTTATCTTACCGATGAATTATTTGCATTGCAACTTGCAACCATTAATAATGAAATCTGGTTATTCATAAAATCGGGCCCAGTCAGCCCGGCGTCCGTTGAATTTTGTGGTTGATTATGTTAATTTTAATTATCTTCGAGGGAGGTTCACCATGAAGAAATACCTGTGGATAGGCGCTATCAGTTTTTTGGCCGGTATTCTTGTAACCGGATATATTCTTCTGTCGCCGGACAGGCCGGCCGCTGTTCCCAGCCCAGAAAAACCGGGCCCGGCCCTGAACCACCACCTGCTGGCAGCTGAAAAACCCCTGCCGGCTCCTGAAACAGTCCTTAATCAGGATTTCGTCCGGATTGTGGAAAAAGTGGGTCCGGCGGTGGTCAGAGTGGTAGCCGAGAGAGTTGAACAGATGCCGACTTTTGGCTTCGAAGAGGACTGGCCTTTCCAGGATTTCTGGGACAGGTTTTTCGGCACCCCTCCCCGCTCCCGCGACCGACAGCGCGAGTACCGCTCACAGGCCGAAGGCTCCGGTTTCTTCATCTCAGCCGACGGTTACATTCTGACCAACAACCACATCGTGGAAAAAGCGGTCAAGGTGAGAATCTCCACCATTGAAGGCAAAGAATACGAAGCTAAACCGATCGGGCGGGATGCGGCCACCGACTTAGCCCTGCTAAAAGTAGAAGGCAAGAATTTCCCCTACGCTGTCCTGGGAGATTCATCGGCCATTAAGGTCGGCGAATGGGTCCTGGCCATCGGCAATCCCTTCGGCATGGAACATTCGGTGACTGCCGGAATCATCAGCGCCAAGGGGCGCCAGCTCCCGGGCGGCAATACCCCGACTTATGAAGATTTCATCCAGACCGATGCTGCCATCAACCGCGGCAACAGCGGCGGACCGCTCATTAACCTGAAAGGCGAAGTGATTGGCATCAACAGCAACATCCTGACCCCGAGCGGCGGCAACATCGGCATCGGCTTTGCTATTCCCTCCGACCTGGCCAAAAAAGTCGTGGCCCAGCTCAAGGAAAAAGGCCGGGTGGTCAGGGGCCGTCTCGGCATCAGGGGCAGGGATATCACTGATTCCATCAAGAAGCAGTTCAACCTGACTGTCAACAAGGGCGTCATCATTTCCCAGGTAGAACCCGAGGGCCCGGCCGAGAAAGCCGGTCTCAAGAAATACGACGTCATCGTGGAAATCAATGGCCAGCCGGTGGCAAGCTGGAACGACCTGCGGTTCAAAGTGGCCGACCTGCAGCCGGGAGACCTGGTGACCATTAAGATAATCCGCGACGGCAAGGAAATGACCGTTAAAGCCCGGGTGGATGAACTGGAACCGGTGGCAGCTCCCAGCCAGAAAGAAAGCCTGGATAAGGATGTCGGACTGAGCCTGACCACTATCACCCCCGCACTGGCCAGGCGCTATGGTCTGAGCACCACTGAAGGACTGCTGGTAACTGAAGTCAAGCAGTACAGCGAGGCGGCCAGGGCTGGTCTCCAGGCCGGCGATATCATCCTGGAGGCTAACCGGGTCAAGGTCAACTCGGTCAAGGAATTCCAGGACATCCTGAAAAAGACCGAATCGGGTGAAGAAATTATCCTGCTGGTCAGGAGAGAAAGCGACGGCGAAAAGATAGATTTTATCGTCACCCTGAGATTACCCTGATGCGTTTTGCCAAGCTTCACGCCCTGGGCAACGATTTCCTGGTGGTAGAAGACCATAAGAAGCTGGATGAAGCCGGCCTGGCCGAACTGTCCCGCCGGCTGTGCGACCGCCACACCGGAGTCGGGGCCGACGGCCTGATCCTCTACTGGCCGGTAGAGGACCGGGAGGGTCGCTTCGGCTTTCGCATCTTTAACGCCGATGGTTCGGAGGCCGAGATTTCGGGAAATGGCCTGCGCTGCGCCGCAGCTTACCTCTTCCACCAGAATCGGATACCCGGTTCGAAAATAAACTTCGAGACTGTGGCCGGCGAACACAGCTGTGAATTGG
>JANLGB010000065.1:9781-11129 GCA_024653405.1 Candidatus Saccharicenans sp. | reverse complement strand
GATAGAAGGCCACGACCAGGCTGGAATAGCGGGGTGACAGTACCCGGTTGATGATGGTCAATAAAGAGAAGGACAATCCCGACAGAATTCCCCAGACCACTCCCAGGAAAATCCTGTTGCTTAACTTGAATTCCGGCACCATCACGGCCACTCCCAGGAAACAGGCCAGAGACAGCAGCAAGTAGGATCTCCTGAATTTAAGGCGGAGCAGCCAGGGTTCCAGAAAGACGGTGAAGATAGGAAAGGTGGAGTAGGACAGCAAGCCCACGGCCACTGTCGAGACCTGGACCGAGCGGAAGAAAGCTGTCCAGTGAAATCCCAGAAGAAGTCCTGAGGCCAGGATCAACCAGATATCTCCGGCCCGCCTTAGATTGAATTTCTCTTTTTGCCAGATCATGATGGCCAGCAAGCCCAGGCTGGCCAGGAAAACCCGGGACCAGGTCAGATGGACCGGAGTGAGTGGCAACAGCTTGCCGATCACCCCCGGGAAGCCGAAGAACAGAACGGCCAGGTGGACCAGCAGCAGACCCTGACTTCTGGTTTTCATATGTCTGAAATTTTATATGATAAGCGAAGAAAAATCATCAACCAGTTGGTCCCGGCGGCTGTCCGGTTTGAATTTTATAAGGGTTGTGGTAAGATAAGCCCTGAAATTCTTTATTTCAGAAAAAAATGTCATCCAAACCTGAAGACAGCAGCAAATCCAGCTACCTGGTCCTGGCCAGGAAGTACCGTCCGCGACAATTCGGGGAGGTGGTCGGTCAGGAAGCGGTCGTCCGCACTATCCAGAATGCTATCAAGGAAAACCGCATCGGTCATGCCTATCTTTTTTCGGGCATGAGGGGCGTGGGCAAAACCACCGTCGCCAGGATCCTGGCCAAAGCCCTGAACTGCGAACAGGGCCCAACTCCCGAGCCCTGTAACCAGTGCTTCATGTGCACGGCCATCAACGAGGAATCACTCCTGGATTTCATCGAAATCGATGGAGCCTCCAACCGCGGCATAGAAGACGTCAAGGCTCTCCGGGACAGCATCCAGTACGAACCCATGCACAGTCGCTACCGGGTGATAATCATAGATGAAGTGCACCAGCTCAGCCGGGATGCCTTTAACGCCTTGCTCAAAACACTGGAAGAACCGCCGACCAGGACTGTTTTCATTTTTGCCACCACCGAGTTCCACAAAGTGCCCCGGACCATTGCTTCCCGCTGCCAGCATTTCGTCTTCAAACGGTTGGGCCAGCAGCAAATCATCAACCACTTGCAGTACATCGCCGGCCAGGAAAAGATCGTCATTAGCCCTTACAGCCTGAAGCTTATCGCCGAGGCCGCCGACGGCTCCCTGCGCG
>JANLGB010000065.1:7955-9772 GCA_024653405.1 Candidatus Saccharicenans sp. | reverse complement strand
TCTCAGCATCGCGCAGGGAGCCGTCGGCGGCCTCGGCGATGCTGAGACCCTGCTAGACATGGTGGTGTCCTTCAGCGGACTCCAGGTCCAGGATAAGGAGACAGAAGAAGTCCTGGGCCTGATCAACCGCAGCCTGTTTGAGAACCTGGCTGAGGCCATCCTGAAAGGCCGGAGCGAAGACATCTTCCCGTTGGTTGACTCTCTGGTTTCAGCCGGAATTGACCTGAGACATTTTTACAGCGGGTTGATTGAATATTTCCGCAACCTGTTGCTGGCCAGAATTTCTCCTGACCCGGCGAGGCTGCTGTTGCTGTCGGAAGAAGAGGTCAAACACCTGCAGCAAATAGCCGGGGATTTCCAGGGTGAGGAACTGTTGCGCTATGTCTTGATGCTCCAAGATGGCGAGGCCGGCCTGCGCTATTCTTCCCAGCCCAGGATTTTTCTTGAATCCTGGTTGATAAAACTCAGTTGCCTGAAACGCCTGAAACCTCTGGAAGAAGCTCTGGAAGAAATTTCCGGGATGACAGGGAAGGCTACAACAGCCACTTCACCCAGTCCTGACTATCAGCCAGTTCAAAATGAAAATCAGTTCCGGTCTAAAAGTCCGGTCAGGTCACCGGAGATGGGGCCGGCCAAAAAAAACCAGGTTGCCTCAGCCAGGAACGGCCCGTCTATTTTCAACCAGGAAAAGGCCGATGAGCTCTATTACCGGGTAGTCCGGGAAAAACCGGCTTTGGCGCCGATCCTGAAGATGGCCAGCCGGGTGGAAACCGAAGCTGGCTTGATTCGCCTGATATTTGCTCGGGACCGGAAGCATTTCGCCGAGTTGGTGCAACAGAACCTGGCCTACCTTAGCCGGGTGGCGGGGGAACTGAGCGGGCTGGCCGTTGAATTACAAATTGAGGAGATGGGTCCGCCCTCTCCCAAAGCCTCCAACAACAGGCCCCCGACCACCATCCGAGAATCCGGCGGAGAGGCAATCAAAAATAATAGTGAAGAAGCCCGGGCCCTGCTTCAGGACCCCAAGGCCAGAGCCTTGCTCGACACCCTGAAGGGCCAGGTGATTGCCGTCAGGAAAAAACCGGGACCGGAGAAGAATTAAAACAGAGTATAGATATAAAGAGGAATACAGATGAAAAATTTAGCTGACCTGCAAAAAATGATGAAGGCTGCTCAAGAAATGCAGGAAAAACTGCAGCAGGAGCTGGCCCAGATGAGAGTGGAAGGCTCAAGCGGCGGTGGCATGGTGACCGTGGTTCTGGATGGCCAGAAAAACTGCCTGGAGGTCAAGCTGGATCCGGAAGTGGTCAACCGGGAGGATGTGGAAATGCTCCAGGACCTGATTGTCTCGGCTTTCCGGGATGCCGTGGCCAGGGTCGAGTCCGAGGTCCAGTCCAAGATGTCCGGGCTGGCCGGGGGATTGAAAATTCCTGGCCTGTTCTGAGGGAGCCAGCCGAGATGTTTGAATATGCCAGACCTCTGCATGAGCTGATCGAACAGTTGAGAAAGTTTCCCGGGGTCGGATTGAAATCAGCCCAACGCATGGCCTTTTACCTCCTGGGACTGCCGGCCGAAGAAGTGGCCGAGCTGGTCCGGGCTATTGTTGAGGTCAAGAATAAAATCTTTTATTGCTCGGTCTGCAATAACATCACTGATATTGACCCCTGCCTGCTGTGCACCGACCGCCGGCGCAATGATGAACAGTTGTGCGTGGTGGAAGAACCGTTCAACGTCGCTTCCATAGAAAAGACTGGCGTCTTTTCCGGCCGTTATCACGTGCTGCTGGGCTCGCTGTCGCCTATCCCCTTGATAGGCGA
>JANLGB010000065.1:0-7945 GCA_024653405.1 Candidatus Saccharicenans sp. | reverse complement strand
GGACCGGATGAGCTCCGGCTGGAAAAGCTGGTCAGCCGGATCAAGGGCGGCCAGTTTCAGGAAGTTATCATCGCCACCAACCCCACGGTCGAGGGCGAAGCCACGGCCTCGCTCATCTGCCAGGTGCTCAGGGAGATGCCGGTTAAAATCACCCGACTGGCCATGGGTCTGCCCGTCGGGGCCGACCTGGATTTTGCCGACCAACTGACCATCAAGAAAGCCCTGGAAGGCCGGACCGAGCTCAAAGGATAAAATTTCGGGGAAATATTAGATATTCAATGGCATTTTGATATAATAATCTGTTTAATTTAACAAGGAGTTTTTAGATGGCCAAAATATTCAAAGCAATTGATGGTAATACCGCGGCCACGCACGTGGCCTATGCTTATTCCGAGGTGGCTGCTATCTATCCCATCACTCCCTCTTCCACCATGGGAGAGATGGCTGACGAGTGGTCAGCCCAGGGCCGGAAAAATATTTTCGGCCAGACCGTGGAAGTGGTGGAAATGCAGTCAGAAGCCGGTGCGGCTGGAGCCGTCCATGGCTCACTGAGCGCCGGGTGTCTGACCACCACCTTTACCGCCTCTCAGGGCCTGATGCTGATGCTGCCCAACATGCACAAGATCGCCGGGGAGCTGCTGCCGACGGTCTTTCACGTTTCAGCCCGGTCGCTGGCCTGCCAGTCCCTGTCTATTTTCGGCGACCATTCCGATGTCATGGCCGCTCGTAATACCGGTTTTGCCATGATGTGCTCCGGTTCTGTTCAAGAAATCATGGACCTGGCCATCATCTGTCACCTGGCCAGCCTCAAGAGCAAGATTCCCTTCCTCCACTTCTTCGACGGCTTCCGCACTTCCAGCGAAGTCCAGAAGATAGAAATTGTGCCCTATGAAACGCTGGCTGAACTGTTTGAGCCGAAATACCTGGAAGATTTTAGAAGCCGAGCCCTGAACCCGGAAAAACCGATGATGAAGGTCGGAGCCGAGAACCCGGATGTCTATTTCCAGGGCCGAGAAACGGTCAATAAGTATTACGCCGCCACCCCGGAAATTGTCCAGGAATACATGGATAAAGTGGCCAGAGTTACCGGCCGCCAGTACCAGCTATTTGACTATTTCGGCGCGCCCGATGCTGATAAAGTTATAGTAATCATGGGCTCGGGGGCCGAGACCACCGAAGAAACTATAGATTACCTGAATAAGCATGGCCATAAAGTCGGCTTGATTAAAGTTCGCCTGTACCGGCCTTTCTCCGTTAAAGCCTTCAATAAGGTGGTGCCTCAGACGGTTAAGAAAATTGCCGTCCTGGACCGGACCAAGGAACCCGGGGCCATCGGAGAGCCCCTCTACCTGGATGTGGTTTCCGCCCTGTGCCACCGCGATATCAAGGTCATCGGCGGGCGCTATGGATTGTCTTCCAAGGAATTCACCCCGGCCATGGTCAAGGCAGTTTACGACCACCTGGACGGCGCCTGTTTTCATGGCTTCACCGTGGGCATTGAGGATGATGTCACCAGAACCTCCCTGCCGGTTGGACCAGCTCTGGAGACCGAACCCGAAGGCACCGTGCGCTGCAAGTTCTGGGGGTACGGGTCTGACGGAACGGTCGGGGCCAACAAAAATTCTATTACCATTATCGGCGACAATACCGACCTCTATGCCCAGGGTTATTTTGAATATGATTCCAAGAAATCAGGCGGGGTGACCATCTCCCACCTCCGCTTCGGGAAACATCCCATCAAGTCCGAGTACCTGCTGAATACCGTTGATTTTGTTGCTCTGCACAAGTCGGCTTACATCGGCCGCTATGATGTCCTGGAAGGAGTGAGAGAGGGCGGAGTTTTCCTGCTGAATTCAACCTGGCCCAAAGAAGAGGTCTTCGAGCGCCTGACCGCCGATATGCAGAAAACCATCATCGAAAAGAAGATCAAGGTCTTCAACATCGATGCTTTTAAGATCGCCCAGGAAGTGGGGCTCAGAAACAGGATCAACACTATCATGCAGGTCTGCTTCTTCAAGATTTCCGGCGTCCTGCCCGAAGACAAGGCCATCGACTTGATCAAGAAAGCCATCTACAAGACCTACCACAAGAAGGGCGAGGACGTGGTGGCCATGAACCTGAAGGCCGTCGACCGGGCTCTAGAAGCCCTGGAAGAAGTTCCAATACCAAAGACCATCACCAAGTCAGCTCCGGTGCCGCGCCTGATTCCGGAAGAGGCCGACGCCTTTGCCCGCCAGGTGATCGAGCCGATCATGCATTTCAAGGGCAATACCATTCCCGTTTCTAAGATGCCCGAGGACGGGCGCGTGCCCACCAACACCGCCAAACTGGAAAAAAGAGGCATCGCTGAGCAGGTGCCCCGCTGGTTACCAGAGCACTGCATCCAGTGCAACCAGTGCGCTCTGGTCTGCCCGCATGCCGCGGTCAGGGCCAAGCAGATTCTGCCGGCCGACCTGAAGGAGGCCCCAGCTGGTTTCGATACTCTGGTTTCCAACACCAAGAATGATAAGAACCTCAAATACCGCCTCCAGGTTTACATTGAAGACTGCGTCGGCTGCGGGGTGTGTGTCGAGACCTGTCCGGCCAAGGAAAAAGCTCTGGTCATGGTTCCGACCGAAGAAGAAAGGGCCGCCGGCCAGAACGAGAACGAAAAGTTCTTTGAAAGCTTGCCCGATAGCCTCCTGGACGGAGTCAAGATAGACACCATCAAGGGTTCCCAGTTTCTGACCCCGCTGTTCGAGTTCAGCGGCGCCTGTGCTGGCTGCGGCGAGACTCCCTACATCAAGCTGGCTACCCAACTCTTCGGCGACCGAATGATCATCGCCAATGCCACCGGTTGTTCCTCCATCTACGGCGGCACCTTCCCGGTTTCTCCCTATGCCAGGAATAAAGAAGGCAAAGGACCGGCCTGGGCTAACTCCCTGTTTGAAGACAATGCCGAATACGGCTTTGGCATGAGGCTGGCGGTTGATACCATGCGGCGGCAGCTCTGGGCTAACCTGGAAGCGGCCATAGCCGCCGGTACGATGCCCGAACTGGTAGAAGCTATGCAGAAGATGAAGGAGCTCTGGAACGATAAGGGCGAAGCAGCCCGGACTGCGGCCAGAAAAATACAGGAACTCCTGCCCCAGGCTCTGGCCAAAAATGATGCCGCCAAACCTTATCTGACCAAGGTGGCCGAACTGCAGGATTATCTGGTTGACAAAAGCGTCTGGTGCATCGGCGGCGATGGCTGGGCCTACGATATCGGCTTCGGCGGTCTGGACCATGTGGTGGCCATGAACCGCAATGTTAACCTGTTGGTGCTGGACACCGAAGTTTATTCCAACACCGGCGGCCAGGCTTCCAAATCCACTCCGACCGGCTCCCGGGCCAAATTCGCCTCTTCCGGCAAGAAAACCATCAAGAAGGACCTGGGGCGCATGGTCATGAGTTACGGTTATGTCTACGTGGCCTCAGTAGCTATGGGGGCCAATATGAACCAGTGCCTGAAAGCCTTCCTGGAAGCTGAAGCCTATGACGGGTCGTCTCTGATTATTGCCTATTCACCCTGCATCAACCACGGAATTGACATGAGCAAATCGCAGCAGGAAGAGAAGCTAGCGGTGGACACCGGCTACTGGATCCTTTACCGCTACAACCCGATGCTGGCTAGGGAAGGGAAGAATCCCTTCATCCTTGATTCCAAGGAACCTAAGCTGGATTACGAGACTTTCTTGAAGAATGAAATCCGTTACCGCTCGGTCATGCAGGACTATCCGGACCTGGCCCGGCAGCTGTTTACTCAGGCCGCCGAGGAAGCCAAGAAACGGTTTGAATATTATAAGAAGCTGGCTGAAGGCTGATTATTCCCGAACCACCAGGACTTCATAAGCCCGGTCGGGGGAGAAAGTCGACCGGACCAGTTTGTTAAGATGGTCGGGGCTGACCGCCTCCCAGCCGGTTGTCACGCTCCAGGGATTCACGCCGATAGCTATTCCGGGCCAGGGTTTTGCCGTTGGTGATGACTTCCGGGTCCAGGCCTTCCTGGCTGAGGCGGTTAAAAGCTTCTTCCAGCGAATTCAGTCCCGGCCGGGCCAGGTCCGGCTCGGTTTCCATGTAACAGACAAATATGGCCCGCCCGCCGATCACTTCCAGGCGCGAATTCAAGTTATAGGCCAGTCCGCTCTCCTGGCGCAGAGACCAGATGAGTGAGCCGGGTCCTTCACCGATGATCTTTTCCAGTAAATAGGCCGCCGGGTAGATGTCTTGCAGCTCTCCAGGCAGAATATAGGCCAGGACTATGGCCGCACCTGCCGGGCCCTGATAATAATCGCAGGCAGAGCCTGGGCCCGGTTCCTGTTTCTTTTCAGCAACAGGGAAAACTTTCCTTTGGGCCGGCTCTGATTTTTTCACCCAGGACAGACACTGTACGGCCTGCTCCTGGATGATTTTCTTCTCAAGGTCAGAAACCACTATCAGGCTGAGTTCTCCGCCGCTAACTACGGACTCATAAAACCCACTTATATCTTTCTTGCCCAGGGAGGTCAGGTCTCTTTCCAGTCCATAAAGAGACTGGCTATAAGGACTCCCGGGGAATATCTGACGTCGCAGACAGACCAGGGCGGACTCAACCAGCCGGCAGGCCTCTTTCCGGGCTTCCAGCTTCATGGTCTTCCTGACGTTATCTATTCGCGGCCCGGAAAAAAGAGGTTTTTTGAGGCCGGAGGCAACTATTTCCAGGGTCCGCCCGAGATGCTGGCTGGGGACATCCAACCTAATGATGGAAAAATCGGCCCGGCTGCCAGCGCTCAAGTTAACCCCGCTGGCTAAAAGTCCGGCCAGCCTGTCTTCGTCTGTCACCTCGGCCATCAACCGGGTGGCCAGATAGGCCAGGCCGCTCTGGCCGGTTTTTTCCAGCGATTGGCCGCCGGCCAGATGGAAAACCACGGTGCTGAATTTCACCCCCGGGTCCTGCTGGTAGAATATTTTTATTCCGTTGGGGAGGTTGATGAGTTCAAAAGCCAGCGGTTGAGCCAGGCCGGGTCGGGCTGCGGTTAGGAAGAGCCAGGCTACCAGACCCGCCAGTATTCCAGACCATACAATATTTCTATTTTTCATTCTGGTTTAATCACCACCCAGACCGCCCTGGTCCTGGCCAGGTATTTGCGGGCCACTTTCCTCAGGTCGGAAGAATCCAGGGCCTTAATGGCTTCAAGGTAATTCTGAGCCTGTCCTGGCTCTCCCAGCAACAGGTGCTTGCCCAGGGATAGGCCCAGCAGCAGGGGGTTTTCCATCATTTTTTCGGCCAGCCACTGGAAGCGATTCTGGCCACCCTGGAGAAAATCGAAGACTAGCAACTGCTGGCCCGGCAAATAGTCTTTCTGAGAATAGTTGATTTCAGCCAGCCGCGGCAGAAAATTCTGAAGAAGCCTTTTAGCCACAGGCACCTTATCCGCCCCGGTGGTAAGGGAGATAAAAATCAGTCCGGCTTGCTGGTGACTCAGGTAGTGGAACCGGGCCGAAGTGACCAGGTCCGGCTGGCCGGCAAAAGCTTGGTAAATTAATGGATTCAATCCCTGGCCGACGATTTCGCTCAACATGTCCAGTGGCAGGCGGTCGGGATGGTTGTAGTCGGGGCCAAAAAGTCCGGCCAGGAGATAAGTGTCAGAGACTTTCATTTTGATTTCTACCATCGGGCTGGATTCAGGAAAACTGGGCTTAGAGGCTGAAGGACGGGTCTGCTCTTGACCAGGCTGGAGATCAGAAAAAAGCTTCCTAATCTCGGCCTGCAGTCGGCCGGGGTCAAACTGGCCTACCACCACCAGGGCCGCCCGGTCCGGGCGAAAATATTTCTCATGCCAGTCTTTTAAGTCGGCCAGGTTGGCCTGCCAGATGACTTCTTCCTGCCCGAATACCGGTAGCCCGTAGCCGCTTTGAGGAAAAGCCAGCTGGTAAATCCTGGCCAGCCCAACCTTTTCCGGCTGGCGGGCGGTTTCAGCCAGCTCCTTCAACAGGATGATTTTTTCTTTTTCCAGGGCTTCCTCGGTCAGATGAAAAGGGAAGACCACTTCTTTAAGTAGTTCCAGCCCTTTTTCCAGATGCTCGCTCGACAGGCTGAGTTCAAAGAACATCAGGTCCTGCTCAGTATGGGCATTATAATAAAGCCCATATTTTTTTATCGTCCGGAAAAGTCGGTCAGCCTCAATCAGGTGAGATTGCCGGAAAAGGAGGCAGTGTTCCAGCAGATGAGAAAAGCCGTTGGTCCGGGGAGTTTCCTCGACCACACCCGCCCGAACGGCCAGCACCAGAGTGGACAGCGGTGATCTGGAATAGGGGAGGAGATACACTTTAAGTCCGTTTTCTAGGCTGAATTCCGAGCCGGCCGGCTCATCCGGCCCCGGCAGCCGGGGCCGGGCCAGTGAGGCCCCTGATAACCCGGACTGATAGATAATTGTTAAAAATAACAGCAGGCAGGCTATAAGTATGGTTATTCTTTTTATGAGAACCTTCTCCTCCCATAGAAAATATATGAACTGGCCTCAAAATAATCAAGTCATATTTTTTAGCAGACGCCGGTTGGATATGTTAAAATTACCTCATGAACCAGAAAGAAAGAAGACACCGGCTGCTGGTGGTGGATGATGAAGAGAACATCCGCAAGTCCCTGCGGATGATTCTGGAATACGAAGGCTACGTTTTCTATGAAGCGGGCGATGGGGTCCAGGCCCGGGAGATCCTGGAAGACCACCCGGAAATAGACCTGGTGCTGCTGGATATCAGGCTGCCCGATACTGATGGCCTGACCCTGCTGTCGGAAATCAGAAAGAAGCCATTTCCGCCCGAGGTCATCATGATTTCCGGCCACGGCACTATCGCCATGGCCGTCGAAGCCACCAAGCTGGGGGCCTTCGATTTCCTGGAAAAACCCTTGCACCGGGAAAGGGTCCTGCTGAGCGTACGCAATGCCCTGGAAGCCAGAAAGTTAAAGACAACGGTCCAGGACATAAGGAAGAGGACCGAAAAGAAGTATCAAATTATCGGCCAGCACCCGCTGATGGCCAGCCTGTGGCAGGAAATTCGGAAAATCGCTCCCACCAATGCCACCGTCTTGATCCAGGGCGAAAGCGGCACCGGCAAGGAACTGGTAGCCAGAGCCATCCATGACCTCAGCCCCAGGGCCGGCGAGAACTTTGTTCAGGTTAACTGTGCCGCCATCCCAGAAGAATTGATCGAGAGCGAGCTCTTCGGCCATGAAAAAGGAGCCTTTACCGGTGCCACCGAGCGCCAGTCGGGTAAGTTTGAACTGGCTGACGGCGGGACCATCTTCCTGGATGAAATCGGGGATATGAGCCTGAAGACTCAGTCCAAAGTTCTCCGGGTTCTGGAGGAGGGCGAAGTTCAGAGGGTGGGGTCCAGTAAAATCATCAAGGTGGATGTCAGGGTGATCGCGGCCACCAACAAGGACCTGAAAAAAGAAATGAAAGAAGGCCGTTTCCGAGAAGACCTTTACTTTCGCCTGAACGTCGTGCCGCTCCAGGTGCCGCCGCTGCGGGAAAGAAAAGAGGACATACCCTTACTGGTGGATTATTTCTGCGCCGTTTACTCGGAAGAGAATAATTTCCGCCGCAAGAAGTTTTCGCCCGAGGCCCTGGAGATAATGATGAAATATCCCTGGAAAGGTAACGTCCGGGAACTACGAAACCTGGTGGAAAGATTGATCATCCTGACCGATAAAGAAATCATCGGGCCGCAGGACCTGCCCGACTATCTGCTGCGGGAAAAGGACCTGTTCCTGCCAGACCTGCGCCGGATTAAGACCCTGAAAGATTTCCGGGAAGAAGCGGAAAAGAATTTCATCCTGTTCAAGCTCAAGAGCAACAACTGGAATGTCTCCAAAACCGCCAGAGAAATCGACACTCCCAGGAGTAACCTCTACAAAAAACTGGAGCAATATGGTATAAAA
>JANLGB010000064.1:8828-11288 GCA_024653405.1 Candidatus Saccharicenans sp. | reverse complement strand
AATGGAGGGTCTTCAACCTGACCGGTTGAATCTTTTTTCGACTGCCGACCTGCAGAAAGCCGGGCTGCCCTTCTGGGTATTTTATCTGCTGCTGAGCCTTATTTTGCTGCTTATTTTTATCAATTTTCTCCAGAAAAAGGACCTGCGGCAGAAACTGAGTTATTTCCTGGCCGGTCCCCGCCGCCGCTTTTCCCGCCTGCGGATTCAGGTGCTGATAAAAAAAGAAGAAAGTAAGAAAGCTGAAATCTTGAAGCGCCTGGGTGAATTAACTTCCATCCAGTGGCCGGACCTGCCCGAAATTGAGGAAATTTCCCGGGAAATAAAAGCCCTGGAAGAAAATAACGCCAGTCTTCAGGCCCAGTGGCACCGGCTGTACAAGGAACTGGAAAGCCGGCGGGCGGAGAAACAGAAGCTAATGTCATCCCCGGAATCTGAGGAGAAATTGAAAACCCGGCTGGCCGAACTGGAGCGGGAAATAGCCGAGCTGGAGAAATCCCGGGCTGAAATCCAGGCCAGTATTGTCCGGACCGACGAACTGCTTGAACCCTATCACGAGACCATTGGCCGCATCATGTACCACCTGAGGCCGGAGCGGGAAGACCTGGCTTTCCTTTACTTCCAGCTGGATTCCCTGGAAAATAAGATCCGCCAGTTGCAGGAACAGCTGGAAAAGCTATGATTGGGCAGAGCGCTTGCATCCCCGCCTTTTCTGTCCAACAAATCATAATCATAACTCATTTTCAGAAAAGGCCCGATTCACTGCCGGGCGATCTTTACCGGCCTCTCTGTCCGGGCTAAAATAGGGGTATGAATCACAAGAGTCTGATTCTGGCCCACCTGTGCTGCGCCCCCGATGCCCTGTACGTGGTGGGTTTGCTCCAGGCTGAATACGAAGTGGTGGGCTTGTTTTACAACCCGAACATCCACCCGGAGGAAGAATACCGGCTTCGACTGGCCGAGGTGAGAAAAGTGGCCGACCACTTAAAATTCAGTCTTATCGAAGACATCTACGACCCCGAAACCTGGTTCCGCCTGACCGAAAAATTCAAAGCTGAGCCCGAAAAAGGCCGGCGCTGTCAGGTCTGTTTTGCCTGGCGGCTCGACCGCACCGCCAGAAAAGCTCGGGAGCTGCAGATTCCCATTTTTACTACCATCATGAGTATTAGTCCCTGGAAAAATGCCGCCGTTCTCAATAGAATCGGCCGCCTGACCGCCAATAAATACAGGCTGAATTTCCTGGAGGCTGATTTCAAGAAAAAAGACGGGTTTAACCGCAGCGTCCGGCTCAGCCGGGAGTTCGGCCTCTACCGGCAGAATTACTGTGGTTGCCTCTACAGCCGGAGGCCAGGATAAAATATGACACGCCAGGCCTTCCGACTCATGGTCCGGGGTACGGTGCAGGGGGTCGGCTTCCGGCCCTTTATCTACCGCCTGGCCAGCCGGCTGGGGTTCTCCGGCTACGTCAGGAATACTGGCCAGGGAGTGGAGATTTACCTGGAAAAGGACGGGGGCGAGCTGTCCGAGTTCCTGCGACGGCTCCGGGCAGAAGCCCCGCCGCTGGCCCGGATTGAAGGGGTAGATTATCAGGCTGTGCCCCCGCTCGGCCGCACCGGCTTTGAAATCGACCGCACCGGCCAGGAAAAATCCTTTGTTTTTATCTCACCCGATATCGCCACCTGTGAGGAATGCCTCCGGGAAATCAATAGTCCTAGAGAACGGCGTTACCGCTATCCCTTCACCAACTGCACCAACTGCGGGCCCCGCTATACCATAGTCAGGAGCCTGCCTTATGACCGAAACCTGACGACCATGGCCAACTTCAGGATGTGTCCCGACTGCCAGCAGGAATACCAGGACCCTCTCGACCGGCGCTATCACGCCCAGCCCATTGCCTGCCCGCGTTGTGGTCCGCAGCTTGAACTTCTGAATGCCAGGAATGGTGAGAGAGTCGCCGGCGGCCTGGAGACAGCTGTCAGCCTGATCAGGCAGGGCCGGATTCTGGCCATCAAAGGATTGGGCGGTTTTCATCTGGTATGTGAAGCCACTAACCCGGCTGCCGTCAGGCGCTTGAGGCGAATCAAGAAAAGACAGACTAAACCCCTGGCCCTGATGGCCAGGGACCTCAAGACGATAAAAAAATACGCCCGGATTGGAGCCAGTGAAAAGCGCTGGCTGACTTCTCCTTTCCGACCGATTGTTCTTCTTCGCAAGAAGCAAGAATTGCCGGAGATAGCTCCTTTTATCGACACCATGGGTTTCATGCTACCCTACACCCCGCTGCATCACCTGCTGCTCCGCAAACTCCCCCTGGTCGTGGCCACCAGCTCCAACCGGAAAGATGCTCCGATCATCAAGGATGACCAACTTATTGGACCGGAATTATGCGATTATATCCTAACCCACGACCGGGAAATTGCCATGAGGGCTGATGACTCGGTGATGAAGGTGGTCGGGGGAAAG
>JANLGB010000064.1:3752-8818 GCA_024653405.1 Candidatus Saccharicenans sp. | reverse complement strand
AAGCCAGTTTTTTTCCGCCGGGCACGGGGTTTCGTCCCTTTTCCCCAGCCTGTTCCGGCCAGTTTGCGACTTCCGGTTCAGGTTCTGGCCGTCGGCGGAGAGCTCAAGAATACCATCTCCATCTATAAGAATGGCTATGTCGTGACCTCTCAATTCCTGGGTGATCTGGACGATTACCAGAACTCCCGCTATTTCGAAGAAACCCTGGCTCACCTTAAGAAGCTCTTCAGCTTCGAACCCGAAGTGGTGGTCAGCGACCTCCACCCGGATTTCTGGAGCACGCGCCTGGCCCGCAGCCTTAAAATAACGCACCTCCAGGTACAACACCATTTCGCCCACAGCCTGGCTCCCCTTCTTGAGCACCAGGTGCCGCCCGGCCAGAAGTTCCTCGGGGTCAGCTTCGATGGCTTTGGCTACGGAGACGATGGGCAGGCCTGGGGAGGAGAATTCCTGTTGGCCGATTACGATAATTATTCAAGGCTGGCCCATTTCGATTACGTGGAACTCCCCGGGGGAGATGCTGCGGCCCGGGAACCCTGGAGAATGGCCCTGGTCTATCTGCGCCGGTCCTTCGGCCCGGATTTCCCCTTAATTAAATCTTTGAAATCAATCACTCCAGCCAGGATTGCAGCCCTGCTCAAGATGATGGACAGGAAAATAAACTGCACCTGGACCTCGAGCGCCGGCCGTTTGTTCGATGCCGTGGCTTATATCTGCGGCCTGGCCCCGGACAGGGTGGAATATGAAGCTGAGGCCCCCTCGCGCCTGGAAGCAGCCGCCGCCGGAGTTCCATCGCGCCGAGCCGGTTCTTATCCTTTTCTGATTAAGACAGACCATAAACCTTACCGGGTCGATTTCAGCCCGACCATCAGGCAGATGGTTTTTGATTTAGGGAAAAAAATCAGGCCGGAGATAGTGGCCTGGAAATTTCACCTGACACTGGTCCAGGCTATCTTAAAACTGGCCCGGCTGGCCCGGGAAGAAGCAGGTATTTCGAGAGTCGTCCTGACAGGCGGGGTTTTCTTGAACCGGATTCTAACCGAACAGACCGAAAAAGCCCTGAGAAAAAACGGCTTTGAAGTCCTGAGGCCTGTTTTTTATTCTCCGGGCGATGAATCCCTGTCGCTGGGTCAGATTGCTTACGCCCTCCATCGGCTGAAATCCGGGAAGACCACCACTCCAGGGGCTGACTGATAACCAGCTCATTCACTTTTTATTTTAGTGAAATTTTCTTTCGGCTTTTCTCCAGCCGGAAACCCGGTTCACCGAAAAAGTAAATGGCGGCATTGATCAGAAGGGCCAGGAGAAAGCCCGAAGCGGCCGCTAGGATAAAACCCAAAACTCCACCCAGCAGACTGAAGACCAGCCCCCCGACCAGCTTGCCCTGCATGTCCTTCAAGAAAGCTGGTAGGCTGGCCACAAACTGCGGGAAAAATTCAGTTGAACCGAGGACCAGCCCGAACAGGACACCCAGGAAGATACCCAGGCCGCCGGAAAATAACAGGAAGGTCATTTGGTCGACAGACCTCAAGTAGGCCCAGCTGGCTCCGGTCGGCCCGGCCTCCGGAAGCGATTCAGCCGCTTTATCACCGGCCTGAGCCACTTCAACTGGACCATTGACTTCTGCTTCACAATAAGGGCAAACCTTAAGTGTGGCCTCGATGAGGTTCCCGCAGTTCAAGCAGACAATTTTGGTCGAGGTTTTTACCAGAACTGTCCCGCAGGCCACACAGGTCCTGGCGTCGGATTCATTCTGGTGGTAACAATTCGGGCAGAGGACTGAACCGCGCCCGTCCTCTGGCGGCTCAGATTGAATCCATTTCTGACCGTCATAATAATACCAGCGGCCGGTCTGGGCGCCGATCATCCAGCAACGACCTTCATTATCCAGCAGCCTCAGTTTCCTCAGGGCTTCGGCATATTGTTCTCTGGATATTTCCCCGCGCCTGAACTGTTTGCTCAGCTGGTAGAAACTTAATTCAACCGCCCGAAAACGTCTGTCCAGCATTTCTTTGCTCTTAATAAATTTATCTTGAAGCTCATATTTTAGCAAGTTTTTCCTGATAAATTTCCAATGCCCTATTTTTGTGCAGTTAGTTATATCTTCAAGAGATTCAATATATTTGTGCTGGTGTTCTTATGGTTTTTGCACAGGCTTTTCCACAAAATTTGTGGATATCTGGAAAGTTTTTTTGAGCCCCGGGTCCGAACGGCAGTTACTGCAAGAGGTCGAGCAGGCTGTTTCCAGAAATCGGAGCTGGGATGAAGGAAAAAATGAAAATCAGGAGCACGGCCAGGCTGAGGACCACCCTTTTCCAGGAAAAGCCACGGCTGGAATCAACAATTGAGGGATGGCGGACTCCCAGTATTAATATCAAGACGGCCCAGATCAGCCAGCCGGCCCAGTAGAACACGCCAAGGACCACCAGAATCAGGATTATTCCCGGAGCCAGTTTCCGGGTCCTGTCCCCGAACACAGCATAGAGAATATGACCGCCGTCCAGCTGGCCTACCGGGAAAAGGTTAAAGGCGGTGACCAGCAGCCCCACCCAGCCGGCCACGGCCAGCGGATGAAGGATCAGGTCCTGGTTCTGGGCTACCGGGCCGAAGATAAGCCTGACAAAGACTTTGAGAAGCAGCGGTTCTCCGAACAGGATAGAACTCTCCCGCGGCAGGGCCGGCACCAGTCGGGAAAGCTGCAAACCAAAGTAAAGGGCCGGTACCGACAGCAGGAAACCAACCAGGGGGCCGTTGGCCCCGACATCAAACAGCTCTTCCCGTTTGGTCAGCGGCGAGCGGATGCGGATGAAGGCCCCCAGGGTGCCAATCAGGGTGGGAGCCGGAAGAAAGTAGGGCAGGGTGGCCTGGATCTGATAGCGACGACAGGTGAGATAGTGCCCGAGCTCATGTCCCAGTAGAATAAAAAGAAGGGAAAAAGAATAAATCAGGCTGAGCTTGACCAGAGCCGGGTCCAGAAAAAGAGACAGGTTCAGAGCCCCGGAAATCTCTTCCGGGTTCTGCCCGGCCAAACGGTAATTTATTCCCCACAGGTAGCCGACAAAATAAGTGGACAGCACCGTCAGGATAAAAAGAATTAGATTAACCCACCTTCTGCCCGAAAACATCTCAGACCACAAAATAAAAACAGGAGTGCCCGAGCACTCCTGTCAGGTTGCTTAGATTAATCAGCTGCCCTTGAGCCGGCGGGCCTTGGCTTCCAGCTCTTCCCTTCTTTCCCGGTGGTCCGGGTCAGGAACGCAAGCATTGCTGGGACAAACCGAAGCGCACTGGGGTTCATCGAAATGGCCCACGCACTCCGTGCACTTGTCTGGATTAATCTCGTATCTTTCGTCGCCGGGGGAAATTGCCTGGTTGGGGCATTCCGGTTCGCAGGCTCCGCAGTTGATACAATCTTCAGTAATCTTATAAGCCATTTAGTCCTCCTTTGGTTAAAGGTAGAATCTATTATATTCTTCCCCGGAAAATAAACAAGATTCCTCTGCCTACCGGGCAGTTTCCAGTTTCATCAGCTTCAGGGCCGCCTGGTAGCCGTAATAAGTGTTCTGGTAGTTGGATTGCAGGTCGCGGTACAGGCCCAGAGCCTGGTCGTTACTCCCCTTTTTCTCATAGGCTTCGGCCAGCCGGAACAGGACCACATCCAGCGGATAGTCTTCCGGCTTTTCTTTCTCTATCTGCCGGTAAATCTCGATGGCCCGGTCGTAATTGCTCCGTCTGGCCTGGACCTGGGCATAAAGGTCCAGGATCTGATAATGCACCAGATCCCGCCCTCTGTCCTTAACTCCTGACAATACCTGCTCGGCCTGGTCCAGGTCATTTTTCTCCAAATAATAACCGGCCAGGACCAGGCTGGCTATCCGGCCGTAGCTTCTCTTGCGAGACAGATCTTCCAGTCTGGCCAGGTTTTCAGGTTTCTGGGCCAGCTCCGCCTTCAGGCTCAGGATCTGGCTCAGATAGCCGGCTTCCCGGCTCTTCTGGTAATCCCGCCACAGTTTTACTCCCACCCCCAGGGCCAGCAAAATCACCAACCCCAGGGCGATGGCCATGAATTTCTTTTCGTGCTTCTGGGCCCAGCGGACAAAACGGCTCAAGCCGGTGGCCAGTTCGTTTTCCTTGAGCTGCCTTCTCTCGGTTCTTTTCATTGCGGTCTGCTCCTTGAAGACATCTTTTTAGCACAAACCGCGGTAAATTCCAAGTTTAAAGGACTAGAAAGGATATGCGAGAAAGATTGGTATTAAATGGACTTTACTTAAAATATTTATTAATAGGTGAACTTGACCAGGCCGGACTTTTCCCGGAGCTGCTTCCTGATTTCCTCTTTGCTGATCAGGCCTTCTTTCTCCGCCTTGACCGCCAGGAACAGTTCGTAGGTGGTCAGAAGACCGTTGCCATCCTTTTCGGCTTCCTCCACCTGAAATTGGGAAAAGGGATTATTCCTCAACTTGGCTTCTACCAGATTAAAATAATTGCCGACCAGGACTGCCTTCATCCGGGTATTGTCAAATTCCTGCATGTGCCGGCCCTTGAAGCGCTGGAGGATGAGACAGTCGTCGTCGGTGGCCCAGTTGCGGCTGCTCCTGATGAGCACCAGAATCAGGAATTCTTTTCTCAAGCAGACTTCGACTGGCAGGTCGTTGTTCTCGATGAGCCACAGGTCTTCTTCTTTATCCCGGATGACATTTTTCCAGTATTGGTCGACATCGACCACCTTGGCCCAGCCCAGGTACTTAAAGGCCTGAAGCACGGCCGCCTTCAGTTCTGGGCCCTCGGCTTTAAGCAGCCGGTTAAAGGCTTCCTGCTGGGTTTCCCTCAGATTCCGGATCTGCTCATCCAGTTGTTTGATTGTCTCTTCAAATTTTTTCTTTTCTTCCTCTTTTTTCAGAAACAGCTCTTTTATCTCCGGGAAAAGATATTCCTCCTTGTCGATCCAGTCCATCTGTTCTACCTCCTTCCCTTTCATTTCCATTAAGGGGAAAACATCCTTCAGGATAAAATCGACCACTTTGATGTTATTCTGGCCGAACCAAGGCAGCAGCCAGATGAAACCC
>JANLGB010000064.1:0-3742 GCA_024653405.1 Candidatus Saccharicenans sp. | reverse complement strand
ATAGCCATCTTGGCTCTTGGCCACGATTTTCCAGCTCTCGTTGAGACTGGCCGGAATTTCCCAGATATCGGCGCCGAAGGAACCGGGCAGCAACTTGTAGACGTGGGCCAGGCTATCCCCGTATTTTTCAAACACCAGGTTGAAGGGCATCTCCGGCGTCACCAGCAGGACCCCACCCGGAGTCGATTCCTGGAAATGAATATCGGTGAAAGCCCCGATAACGCTGGTCAGTTGGTAAAGGTGCCCCTTGCCCACAAAGCAGACTACTCTGGCCCCGTCCATCACCATTTCCTGGACCTTCTCCGCCAGCCCGGTCGGGACCCTTTCCTCTTCCACCGGCCAGTTCATCTGGTAAAAGATGGCCCGGGCTTCGGGCAGAATGGTAGGCAGAGTGGTGAAATCCGAAGTGTGGATGAGAAAAGTATCAACCTGTTCTTTTTCCAGGTACTCTTTATCCCTTTCCTCAAAATCCAGCAGGATGATTCTATTCATGGCTCGGTCCTTTCGGCGACATTACTTCACCCCTTTATTAAAACATCTTTTTTATAAATTTATCACCTTTTAAGGTGAATTCAAAGATGATTTCTTTTCCCCTCAAAATTTTCCCCCGGGCGCAGGGCGGGGCCCTTGGCGGACGGCCGGCTTACCCTTAGGCCAGCCTCAGCCGACAAAAAATTAAGCGCGTGACTCCCGAAAAAATTCGGGCTGTTTTGAGTTGTGGTTTCTCCTTCTTTCTCGACGCCGCCATCGTCCCATCCCTGCCTCTATCACCGGCCGGGTTGGCGGTGGTGCCCCTGGGGAGACTCGAACTCCCGGCACAGGGATTAGGAATCCCTTGCTCTATCCATACTGAGCTACAGGGGCAGCCTCTGGTGAGAGTTAAATATAACCTATCGGGCGTTTTTTTTCAATCAACCTCGTTCCCAGGAGTTCAGCTGGATTTTACTTCTGGCAGGTGGGACAGAAAAAAGAACTCCGACCGGCTATTTTTTTTCTTTGAATCAAAGCCAGCCGGCAGCGGCGGCAGGGTTGGCCTTCACGGTCGTAAACCCGGTGCTCGGTCTGAAAGCGGCCCTTCTGGCCGGTCGAATCCACAAAGTCGCTGACGGAAGAACCCTTGAGTTCTATAGCCCGGCGGAGAACGGCTCTTATCGACCTAAAGACTTTCCTGGCTTCAGCCCGGCTCAGGCTACCCGCCGGACGGTCAGGCCTGACCCCGGCCCGGAACAGGATTTCATCAGAATAGATATTGCCAATGCCCGCCACCAGCTTCTGGTCCAGCAGCCAGCCTTTTATCCTTTTTTTCCCGTGCTTCTTTATGAGGTCCCAAAACTCGGGCCAGCCCACCGACAGCGGCTCTGGGCCCAGTGCGGAATTTACTTTCTGCCAGATATCCGGCTCTCTCAGGCAGCTGACGAAACCGAATTTCCTGATATCCCGGAAACGCAATTCCGGCCGGAAGCCGGCAAAAGTCATCCGGGCATGGGTGTGCTTATCAGCAGGTTGTTTAGGGTCGGCCAGATATAGCTGACCGGTCATTTTCAGGTGAATCAACAGGCCGCAGCCGCCCTCAAAATTGAAGATGATCATCTTCCCCCGGCGTCGGATTTCTCTAAGTCTTTTTCCACGGTAATCCTGGGGACGGAGAGCCATGGCCGGCTGCTTCTGCTGGAGATGGGGAGAAAGAAAAACGAACTGCCTGATCTTCTTCCCTTCCAGGGTCGAGCGCAGGCCCCTGACCACGGTTTCTACTTCTGGTAGTTCTGGCATGCTTCGATTTTACCCGCTAGGCAACAAATATCCAAGAGCCGCCCCGGAAATGGCAATTTTTTCCTGATGGCTTTACTTGATTTAATCCGACTTTTTGATTAAGATTAAGCCTCATGAAAAAGAGAGCCATCACCGCAGGTTTTCTGGGCTGGATCATTCCCGGCCTCGGGCACATTTATTTGCGCCGGTACTGGAGAGGAACCATTTTCCTGGTGGCCATTGGCCTGATGTCGTTGCTGGGCCTGGTCATGGGCGGCAAGCTCTACCCGCTTCAGGCCGACAATCCCCTGACCTTCCTGGCCTTCCTATCTGACCTGGGAAACGGCTTGCTCTACCTGCTGTCCAGGTTCCTGCCGATCGGGCTGGGCGAGCTGGAAAGGCAGTCTTTTGAATTCGGCACCGCCTACCTGGCCGGGGCCGGCCTGCTCAACTATTTGGTGGCCCTCGATGCCTGGGATATAGCCAGGGGGAAGAAATCATGATCCTGGAAAGCCATCTCTTCACCATGATAATCTATGCCCTGCTGGTGTCACTGGTCCTGGCCCTCATCCGCCGTTCCGACCTCAAGGGTCGTCTGCGCTATGGATTGACTCTGTTCCTGATTATGACCCTGGCCGCCATTGCTTTCGGCTGGTTCATGTACCTTTTCGTGAAATAGAATTCCCGCCTCAATCGCCGGCTGGCCCTCACTTATTTCCCCCATCTTTTTACCGTAAAATAAATTGTGTTATAATCATTTTCCTTTAATCATGAAATACGAAACCATCATCGGCCTAGAGATACATGCCCAGCTTCTCACCAGGACCAAGCTCTTCTGCCGTTGCAGCACTGAATTCGGCCGGACCCCCAATACCCTGACCTGCCCGGTTTGTCTGGGCCTGCCGGGCAGTTTACCGGTCATCAACCGGGAAGCGGTCGGCATGGCCATAAAGTTAGCTCTGGCTCTCAAGGGCAGAATCAACCTGCGTTCCATTTTTAGCCGGAAAAATTATTTTTACCCGGACCTGCCCAAGGGGTACCAGATCACCCAGTATCACCTGCCGCTGGCCGAAGATGGCCACTTGGTGATTGAAGTCAACGGCCTTAAAAAGTCCATCGGCATCGAGCGGATTAACCTGGAGGAGGATGCCGGCAAGTCTCTGCACGAAGGCTTCCCCGATTCGGCCGCAAAAACCTATCTCGACTTCAATCGCTGTGGGGTGCCCCTGCTGGAAATAGTCGGCCGGCCCGACCTGCGCTCGTCCGAGGAAGCGGTGGAATTTGTCCAGAACCTCCGGACACTGCTGCAATACCTGGAAATCTGCGACGGCAACATGGAGGAAGGCAGCCTGCGTTGTGATGCCAATCTTTCCGTACGGCCGGTGGGGGCAGCTGAGTTCGGAACCAAGACCGAGGTCAAGAACCTCAATTCTTTCCGCTTCCTGGCTCGGGCCCTGGACTATGAAGCCAGCCGGCAGATAGCCGCCCTGGAGCGGGGAGAAAAAATCCGGCAGGAGACCAGAGGCTGGGATGCCTCCGAGAACCGTACTGTCCCCCAGCGCAGCAAGGAAGAAGCCCACGACTACCGCTACTTCCCTGAACCGGACCTGCCGCCCCTGGTTATTTCAGAGGACTGGGTCAGGGAAATCGCCGCCGCCCTGCCCGAGTTGCCCCAGGAAAAGTTAGAACGTTTTGTCCGTGATTACGGGCTCCCACCCTACGATGCCCGGGTCCTGACCACCAGTCGGGCCCTGGCCGATTATTTTGAGGCCACGGCCAGAGCTTCCGGCTCGCCCAAGTCAGCCAGCAACTGGGTCATGAGAGAAGTGCTCCAGTACCTGAAAGAAAACAATCTGGAGGTGGAAAACTTTCCCGTCCCGGCCGAATCCCTGGCCGAACTGATCAAGCTGGTGGAAAACCAGGTTATCACCATGACCATCGCCAAGGAAAAAGTCTTCCCGGAGATGCTGAAGAAAGCTCGCTCGGCCAACCT
>JANLGB010000063.1:9478-11329 GCA_024653405.1 Candidatus Saccharicenans sp. | reverse complement strand
CATTTACCAGCGCGGCCAGTTCAGCCCTGAGGACACCGCCGCGGTCAGCCAGGCCCTCATCCTCTACGTCCTGGGCATCCCCTTCATCTCTGCCCTGCGAAACTTGGCCTCGGTCTTTTATGCTCACCAGGACGCCCGGGCCCCGATGTACGCCAGCTTCGCCTCGATTGCCCTGAATATCATCATGAACCTGGCCCTGATGAAGCCCATCGGTTTCCTGGCTTTCCCGCTGTCGGCCTCGGTGGCCAGCGTGGTGAATATCTATGTCCTGGCCCGCTGGCTACCCCGCAAGATTGGCCCGACCGATTTCAGCCCGGTTTATGCCTTTTTCCTGAAGTTGGCCCTGGCCTCTTCCCTGGCCGGTTTGGCCGGCCTTTACAGTTTCAAGGTATTAACTTCTCGTTTCGGGACAACCTTCCTTCCGGTTTTAGTCCTGACCCTGCTCTGTGGCCTGGCTTCCCTGCTCGTCTTCTACGCAGCCTCCCGCCTCCTCGGCCTCAAAGAAGTTGATGCCTACCTGAAGCGATTTATAAAAAGATAGTAAATTCTTGGCCCCCCTCCTGTTAGATAACAGGGCTCTCAACGATTCTAAAGGTCTTTTTCTATGACCCTGATGGAGGAAGCGGCTCCGCACTCCGGCATCAGGAGAATGGGCTTCAGTTAGACGTAAACCCGTGGCAGGTATATCAATCCCGAATAGAGTGAAATTTAGAAACGCTTTTGATTTGATCTGCGTATTCGGTTTTCCCGGTCGCTTGTAACCCCCGCTGTCCAGAACGAACACTTCTTATTGCCCGTAAAGGCCAGTTAAAATAAAATAGTCCAGCCTGGTGGCAACGAGGTAGGGCTTTAGAACATGAAGTCTTTTTTCTGGGGCATAGTCTTCTTCTGGTGGGCCATGGATTTCTACCTGCTGGTTTTCAAGCGCAACCAAGATCAGAGAGTGGCCGAAAAGAAAAGCAAGTTCATCGTCACCGTGCTGATTTTCACCGGCCTTTTGCTGGCCCTTGTTCCGGAAGGCTTTAGGGCAACCTGGCGGCACCGGGAATTCGGCCCCGTTCAAATCGCTGGGACCGTTCTCCTTCTGGCCGGGGTGGTGATTCGTTTCCTGTCCGTCCTGACCCTCGGCAAGCACTTTGCCCGCGACCTGGGTGTTCACCGGGAGAAGGAGCTCGTCACCTCCGGACTTTATCGCTGGATTCGGCATCCCAGTTACACCGGGGAAATAATTTCCTTCCTGGGAGTCGGGGTGGTGTTCTGGCATTTTCCAGCCTCTGTTTTCATAACGCTCTTTCCCGTAATTGCCTTCGCTTACCGGGCCGTCGTCGAAGAGAAAATGCTCCTGGAAGAATTTGGCCACGAGTACGAAGAATACCGGAAAAGAACCCGGATGTTTATTTAAGCTTGGTCTCAATTGAGACCCGATTGATTAGATAGCTTAACCCTCGTACTGTTTCGGGTCTTAACCGAATCCGGCTCCGAAGAGTTCAACTCCCTGGTAATGACTGGTATATGAACAGCCATTCATATATAATATATTACTTACCGGGCAAGGAAAAAAAGGAGGCAGGCATTAGCAAGAAGCAAACTTCCTGCCTTTCCTTCTCGCCGGTCAATAAAGAAATGGGGGGCGGGGTGGGGTCCCGTTGCTCAGCTGGCCACCTGGGGCTGCCCCAGGCAACCCGCCCGGCTGCCTCTCCGGGGCGCTACCTCGTCCCCCATTTCCTTTACCTGGCTGTTGCTCTGAAGGCCGGGATTTAAGCTGTCCCGCAGCCAGGATTTTTTAGATTTCCTGTCCATGTCAGCTTTCCGCCTTACCCCAGAATATGGGTGAATACGGAAACAGCTTCC
>JANLGB010000063.1:0-9468 GCA_024653405.1 Candidatus Saccharicenans sp. | reverse complement strand
GCTTCCACCACCGGCTGGGTGGCCACCAGGATCTTGTCCACCGTCAGGCCGCTGGCAATCAGCCCGAAAATTCCGGCCGAAATTACCACGGCCGCCATCAGCGCCGCGAACCTTGTTCCGAGTTTCATTTCTGTTCTCCTTTCTTTCTGTCCGGGTCTCATTTTCATGACCTTCATAGATTAAGACGCAGGCCGGGAGGAAAAGGTTCCTGAATTCGGGCAGATATTAATTTTATATGGGGAATATATTTTCGCCCGCGCCTGTTTTCAGGATGGAAAAAGCCCTGGCCAATTCGGTCCTTGCCTGCGCGCTGCCCGGAATTCTGACGGTAACAGCCGACAGGTCCCGGAGTGACCGAAACATCCTTTTCAGGACATAGCCTTAGGCGCTGGATACCCGATTAAGGAAATCTCCCGAGGCCACGGGCGCCTGTGCAATTTAACAACGAAACTGCGGTCCGGTTACTGCACCGGAAGGTCAGCGCCCGGCCAGCGCCCCTCCCCATCCTGAGATTTTAAGAATGAATATCAGCAGGATAGCGGCCAGGGTCAGGACCAGAGTCACCGCCGTGGATTCTTCTGCTTTGAGCTGATGCCGGGCCAGGATGGAGGCGGCCATGATGGCCGGTGGCATGGCCGATTCCACGAGGATGGAGTAGAAGACCGCCTCGCTGGATGTTCTGAGGGCGAACAGGAGAAAAATAAAGGGAAGCATCATCCTAAACAGGCCGGTTTCCAGGATTTTCCTGAGCGGGATGTTCTTAAATTGCAGCCTGGAGCCAAAGTAGACCAGCATCAGCGGCAGGCACCACCAGCCGATAGCTTGTGACAAGTTTATTAATTTTGGGGGTAACCGGAGTCCGCCAAGCACCAGAATCAGGGACAGCAAGCTGACGGTTACCGGCGGAAAGGAAAAAGTCCTGGCCACGGTCTCTTTCAGGGCGTTGCTGTCCCGGGAATAGCGGATGGTGAGGAAGGTGGCCAGCGGTATGGCCAGCAACGAGCTGGCGGCCGAGTACAGGATGGCTGGGGTCAGGTCCCGGGTGAAGACGGCTACCAGCGGAAAGCCCAGGGCGGCCGTGTTGGGAAAGATGGACAGGACCATCAGGGCTCCCCTCCAGCCCCGGTCTTCTCTGATGAAAAAGCGCCCATAGATATACGAACTCACCAGGCAGATTAAGATGACTGCGGCCACGTAGAAAAAGACCTCTTTGAGACCAACCAGGTAGGCTAAGCTCCTGCCGGCGATGCTGGCCAGGATGAAAAAACTCAACAGGATGTCGTTGGCCAGGATTCCGATAAAATTGAAAAGCCAATCCTTCTTGATCAATAATTTCAGGATAAAACCTGCGATTATAAGAGCGAGTATTACCGGAATAGTCAAGAATCTGGCTCCGTGGCTGGCAAGGGCTAACTAACCGATTTCAGCTCAGCCTGGGTCAGCAGGCTTCAGGCCTTTATACCAGATTTGGGCGAATTGATAAAGATTCAGGCCCAGGTGCCAACCAGACCGGCGGTTGGACCTGCTACTCACAGTCAGGCCTCACTTTTATCTATAATCTATCAACCCGGCGGAGGCAAACCGCGGTTTAAGGAGAGAATCAGGAATTGCCCGGCTTTTAGTTACTGGATTCTATCCGCTTCAGAGCCTCAGTGGAGCCGGGCCGGCTTCACCTAAAACCGGCCCGGAGTTTTTCTCATTCCAATTATAAGCAGGTTATAATCAGGCCCCGTTACTTCCTGACCCTGACCGGGTAGGGCGGGCGCTGCATCTTCTTTGGCGGATTGTTCTTCAACATGTCCATAATAACTTCAATGGCTTTTTCTAACTGTGGATCGCGTCCGGCGGCATAATCGGCCGGTGTTATTTCCACTTCCACATCTGGTGGCACGCCCACATTTTCAATGCCAAAGCCTTCCTCTTCTGTCCAGAAAGCCAAATTGGGGGCGGTGATGCTGCCGCCGTCCATCAGCACCGGGAAGCCCAGCACCCCGACCAGCCCGCCCCAGGTGCGCTTGCCCACGAGCGGACCGAGCTTGAAATGCCGGAACATCCAGGGCAGCAGGTCGCCGCCGGAGCCAGCCATTTCGTTGATCAGCATGACCTTCGGGCCCTGGATGGAGGCACTCGGGGTCTTGAGGTCGGCGCCGTAGCGCATGGCCCACATGGCGATGAAGGGTTTGCTGAGCCAATCGATGTAGTAATCAGCCACCGAGCCGCCGCCGTTGAACCTTTCATCCACGATGATGGCGTCTTTATAAGCCTGGGGGAAGAAGTACCGCCTGAAGTACATGTAGCCCTGGGTTGAGGTGTTGGGCACGTAAACATAGGCCACCCGTCCGCCAGTTGCTTCTTCCACTATCTTCAGGTTTCCCTCAACCCAGTCGCGGTTGCGCAGGGCATTGTCATCAGCCACCGGAACCACCTTGAGCGTGCGAGCGCCCTTGCCGTCCGGGCTGGACCCGACGGTGATTTCTACAATTTTATCGGCTTTGTTTTCAAAATATTGGAAAAGGTTGTCGGGTGGAATCAGTTCCTGTCCCTCCACTGCGAGCAGGTATTCGCCGGCTTTGACATTGACGCCCGGTTCAGTCAGCGGAGAGCGAAGCTCCGGATTCCAGTTCAGCCCGCCGTAGACCTTCTTGAAACGATAGCGACCGTTGGCAATCTCGAAATCGGCGCCCAGCAGGCCGACCTGGATGCGCTTTCGCTCATAGGGCGTATCGCCGCCACCACCCCGGTGGTGACCGACCGCCAGCTCGCTGCACATCCACATGATGAGGCGGTTGAGGTCGTCGCGGCAGGAAAGCTCGGGCAGAAATTTCTCATATTTAGCTTTCATGGCCGGCCAGTCGCAGCCGTGCAGGTTGGGGTCGTAGAAGAAATCACGGTTTATTCTCCAGGCTTCGTAGAAAATCTGTTTCCACTCCGCCGGCGGGTCTATCTTTACCTCAATGGAATCTACGTTTATCTTCCCCTGTCCGGTCTGGATTTTTGCGCTGAGGTTGGTAATTCCCCAGGTGTTTTGAGCCACGTAGAGGATTTTCTTGTGGTCGGCTGAAATCAAATAATTGTTTATCCCCTCCATTATCACTTCGTCTTTGCGGGTCTTGAGGTCGAACTTGTGAAGCTTGGCACTGCGGGTGCCCGGGGAGAACATGGCCCCCAGGGGCAGGGTGGGGAATTCCAGGTAGTAGATGTTTCCGGCCTCCCCCGTCTGCAGGCTGGAGTAATTGCCCGGCGGGACAGGAATGGCCACTATGCGGTATTCCAGGCCTTCAAAATCTATCACTGTGGGGCTGGCCTTGGTTTCAGGTTTTTCCTGCCTGGCAGGAGCGGCGGCAGGTTTTTCTGTTTTCCCCGGAGTCTTGGCCTGTGTCGTCTCTGCAGCCTCTTTCTTTTCAGCCGCTTTTTCTTCATCGCTCTCCTTGGCCAGCGGGTTGGGCAGGTCCTTTTTCAGCACCGCCAGGTAAAGAGAATAGCTGGCCCGCAAGTCAGCGTTGGACATATCAAACCACTGCTTGACCGGGCCGGCGTCGGTTGAAGCCAGGAAATAAAGATAATTTCCGCTGGGGTCGAAGCGCGGTTCCGCCACCTCGCTCAGGCCATCGGTGACGGCAAAGGATTTATCTTTATCCAGCGAATAAACAAACACTTTCTGGATGTAGGTCTGGGTGTTAAGGGTGTAAGTGATCCACTTAGAATCGGGGGACCAGGCCGCGTACATTTCGCTCAGGCGGCCGGGACCGTAGAGATATTCTGAAGCGATCTTCTTGATGGCCCCGGTTTTAAGGTCGAGCCAGAACAGCGACAGCGAATTATCAGCAAAGGCAATCTTCTGGCTGTCGGGAGACCAGACCGCCGAACCGTAGAAGCCGGCTCCCGGTAGTTTGAATTTCCTGACCGGGCCTTTGCCCTCCTGAGAGCGTAGATGAAGTTCATATTCCCCAGATTCATCTGAAAAATAGGCAATGGTGCGGCCGTCAGGCGACCAGACCGGGTTGCGCTCATGAACAGCTGTGGTCTGGGTCAGGTTGCGGTAATCTCCTTTTTCCGCCGGGAAGGTTACGATTTCGCCCCGAAATTCAAAGACCGCCCGGGCCCCGGAAGGCGACAGGTCGGCATTTCGAATCCAACGGGCGCCTTTGGCGAACCTCTGGCGCAGTTCAATCAGGTCGGTAGAAATACCGATTACCAGGCGCTGGCTTTTCCCGGATTTGAATTCAAAAAGATGCAGGTAGCCGCCCTGTTCGTAGATGATTCGGTCTTTGTTTCCGGAAGCGTCTATGATCGGAAAGTCAGAATAATTGGTGAGCTGCTTGATTTCTTTTGACTTCGGGTCGTAACTAAAAAGATTAAATTCGCCGTTACGGTCGGACAGGAAGTAAAGCTTATCTTCAGACCAGACGGGGTCAAGGTCATTGCAGCGCCCCTCAGGCTGGGGGATTTTCTCGATAGTGTTATTTTTTCTGTTGAAAATGGTGATGATGGAGTTGCGCCCGCCGCGATAGTTCTTCCATTGCCGGAAGGCATCTGGGAAGTGATTGTAGGCAAGGTACTGGCCATCGGGCGAGATTTTGGCCCGGTAAACGTACGGAATCGGGACCTGCTCCGGAAAGCCACCCTCAATTGAAATCATGAAAAGGTTGCTGGCTCCGCGGACATAAGCAGTCCTGGTTGAGGTAAAAAGGATTTTCTTACCGCAGGGACTGAAGTCCTGGACCAGGTCCGGTCCGGGGTGCCAGGTCAGGCGACGGGACTGCCCGCCTTCAGCTGGGATCAGATACAGGTCAATATTTCCGTCGCGCTGGGCGCTAAAAGCAATCCACTTGCCGTCAGGCGAGAAAACCGGCAGGTTGACCACCTCGGCTTCTATGGTCAGCTGGCGGGGGTTTTTGCCGTCGAGGTCGGCCATCCACAGGTTCCCGGCATAGACAAAGGCAATTTTATCGGTGCCGACGGCCGGCCTGTTTAGGAAGGCCGTGTCTTTGGTGTTTATGGCCAACCCAGAGGAGACCAGCACGAAGAGAATTAGGCAGAAAGAAAGTAGCAAGATCCTTTTGTTTATCACGGTTATTCCTCCATGATTTTTCATTTATGGAACGATTATATTCTTTTTGCTGGCAACATTACATCTTTTAATTCGGGCAACTGACCCTGGTTTGTGCCGGGAAGAATTCTTTTTTTATTCCTTAGAGCCATAATAAAAGTCATTTTCTGGAGCGGACGCCCGTTGTCCCGCTGTCTTGAGGCCGTGGTCTTGCCGCATTATGGTCTGTTTTTGCTCTAATAATGACTTGGCTTCCATAAATAGATGGATAAACAGATTCTGGCGTTTGGCAACTGATTTGCTGACTGTCCCACCTCTATCTTCTTTGAGGCTGGCCGGCTATAATAAAGATTAAACAAGATCAGCGAGAAAGGAACGAATCGGATGAAAAGAGGGCTCATTTTTATATTGCTAGCTGGGGCCGTGCTTTTGGGGACTGCTCGCCTGTCTTTCGGGCAGTGGTTCGTGGACCTGGAGAACGGGGCGGTTCTGAGCGGATACAATGATGTTGCGATTCCCCGGGACATTGGGACCCGCTTCTCTCTTTCGGAAGAGTTGAAGACTGACCCCGCCTACTTTTTCCGACTGCGGGCTGGCTATCAGTGGAAGTCGAAGCATACAGTTTCTGTCTTGGTCGCGCCCTTAACTCTGAGGGCCGCGGGCACTCTTGACCGCCCGATTTTTTTCTACGAGGAGCTTTTCCCGGCCGGTACTCCCCTCCGCGGCCGATTCAAGTTTAATTCCTACCGTTTAACCTATCGCTATGATTTTATAAGAAAGGGCAGGTGGCAGGTGGGTGCCGGGCTGACGGCCAAGCTCAGGGACGCGGCCATTAAAATTGAAGGCGGCGGGCTTTCCTCAACCAAGACCAACCTAGGCTTTGTTCCACTCATCAACCTCCGTGTCTTCTGGCAGTTCCACGACCGGTGGGGACTGCTGCTGGAAGGCGATGGGGCGGTGGCCAAGCAGGGTCGGGCCGAAGATTTTCTGCTGGCTCTTCAATGGAAGGTTAAGGATAACCTGTCCCTCAAGTTCGGCTACCGCATCCTGGAAGGTGGGGCTGACGTGGAGGAAGTTTATAATTTCTCTTTGCTTCATTATTTAAGCGCCGGGCTAACCTTTACTTTCTAACTTTGGCCGGGGCAAGTTTCTGCCTGTCCAGTTGGGTGAGAGACAAGAGATGAGGGCGTCGGTCTTTCATAGAGGTGGGCTTTTTCAATTTAAGCTTTTCCGTTTTGGCCTAAGCAGGGCGATAGGTCGGTTGATTCACTAACTGAGAGTTCAGTTGTGTCTTTTATGGCGAATAACAGCCGTGACGTTTATTTTTTCATATGGCAGAAAAGTGGCCATGTGAATTAAGAGCGTAAATGGGGTGAGATTATTGAAGTCCTAAAAGATACTTACGGCTTTATAGAATGGACCAGAAGATAGAACAGATTGATAGATAAGATAATTATTCTAATCAACAGGCGCAGAAAATTGGGGAATGAGTATTGTGTCCCCCTTTTCAGGGGCCGACGTGGACCATCGGCAGAGTCACCTCGAAGTCTTCGGTGCGCAGGGCGTTTTCCCGCTCTATATTCAGCAGGTGATAATGTCCCATCTCCATGGAAGCGATGTACCGCAGCAGCTTGTGCTGTTCAGATTCAATCGGAAAATGCTTTGCTATTTCGAGGTAAAAATCGTGGGCAGCTTTTTCCGCCTGCATGCCTACAAAGAAAACCTCGCTTATCGGCACTGTTTCTTTTTCTATCTTCAGTCCGGGAAGCGGCACCGGGCTTTTTTCTGGCAGCACCAGCTTCTCGCCGGGAAACTGTTGTTGATACATTTTCTCAAAAGCCTGCCGGTGCTTTTCCTCCTCGGCCGAGAGAAAGAGAATCCGGTCCTTAAGGAAGTAGTTTTCCACTGGCCCGGCCAGGTTTTTATAAAAGTCCCTGGCTTCAATTTCGCTCTTCAGGGCAGTAAGCAATAAGTCTTTAAGTGAATATTTTGATACGTCCATGACCCATCCTTTCACTTCTTTTCTACACTCTGGCCGCAATAATGTCAATTTTTCAGGCGATTTTGCCCTTCTTGACGACCTCTTCCACCACGTCGGCGAAGTAGTCAATCTCTTTAACCGAAAGCGAGACGTTGACCACAATTCTGATGCCGTCCACCAGACCATCCGGGTGGGTGATATGGGAAGCCACAATTCCATGCTTGTCCAGCAGGTATTCGGTAAGTTTCCCCATGTCGAGGCCTTCAATGCCGAAGGTGGCCAGGCCGCAGGATTCAGCCGGGTCCAGGTTGGAGTAAAACTTAACCTTCGGATACTGCTTCAGGCGGTTGGCCCAGCGGTCTTTGAGGTAGCGCAGACGTGCCGCTTTTCTCTCAAGGCCGATTCCTTCGTTGAAGGTCAGGGCTTCGGCAATGGCCACGCGGTTAGCCGGCGAGCGAGTCCCCACATCTTCAAAGCGGCGGATGTCATTCAGGGTATCAGTCCAAGGTGGAGTCAACGGCCAGAGTTTCGGGATGCGGTCCCTGGGAATGCGTACCATCCCGTTCCCTGGTGGGGCCATGGTCCATTTGTGTAGACTGGCGGTGTAATAATCGCAGCCGAGGTCAGCCAGCTTGAAGGGGAAGTGCATGAACCCGTGAGCACCGTCCACAACCAACTCGATGCCCTTGGAGCGGCAGAGGTCGGCCAGACGTCTCACCGGGGCCATCTGACCGGTGTAATGGGTCAAATGACAGACCAGGATGGCCCTGGTGCGCGGGGTGACCTGCTCGGCCACCAGGTTGTAAAACTGGTCGAGCGGGACGGGCGGGGCCGGCAGCTTGACCATCTTCAGCACGATGCCTTCTCGTTTCTCGCGCTGTCTCAGGGCGGCTATCAACCGCGGGTAATCCTGGTTGGTGGTGATGACTTCATCGCCGCGCTTGAGGTCAAGGCCGAGCAACACAATCTGGCCGGCTTCACTTCCGCCCCGACAGATGACCAGCTCTTCCGGGTCGCAGCCCAGATGAGAGCCCAGCCGGCGGCGGCAGCTCTCAATCTCCTTGTTCAGCACGGCCATGGAGTGCCAGCCGGCGTTGCCCGAGAATTCGCTGTGCCGGCGAACGGCATCCTGGACGAGGCGCAAACCGGGCTGGATGGTTCCCTGGTTCAGGTTGATTATGTTGCGGTCTTCAGTAAAAGCCATGCGCACCTGGAACCAGAAATCTTCATCCCTGGCCACATCCTCGGGGCTCAGGCCGGCTGTTTCTCGGCCGAGGGCCAGGATATTTTCCAGGGCTTCTTCCGGAGTTATGGCCACCAGCCCGACTCCGGCCGCACAGCTTCTTAAAAACTCACGCCGATTTAACATTTTTCCTCCTTCCCAAAAGGGGGCTGATTTTGCTGTTGATCAGGCAAAGTTCCCCCCCTCGAATTTTTTTCTCATTATGCCGCCATAGTATCCTGCTCTCGATTTTGCTGTCAAGGTTGAAAAAAATGAAATAAAAATTGACTTGGCTTCTGGGGTGGTTTTATACTCGTTCCTACTGAAAGAAAGGCAGGCCGGCTGGTGGTGTCGTTGCGCCATATTTATCAGTCCCCTGAAAAATTGCTGGATAAGAGGCTGGAATCGGTTAAATTATCTGCAAAAGATCATTCTTCAATAACTTTGAACAATCCGGCAGTGTTTTGCCTCTGTAGCTTCCGTTCGGATTTTTATAATTAGATACTTTTAAGCGGGAAAGGCGTCCCGATTATGAAGGGTATAAAAATGAATATAAGGGCCTGGAATTTAAGAAAAAGTTTTGCCCCGCCTGCGCTCAATTCAGAGGCAAACATGGACCGAGCTTCAAATCTTACCACGGCTGCTATTATTCCTATTTTGGCAATTTTCACCTGCCTGACCTTTTTCAATGGCTGCGAGACAAAAAAAGAAACTGCAAAAATTGAGACAGCGGCTAAAGCCCAAGAGACCCTGAATAACAAATGTCCTTTGCCCCGAAGCCAATCATTTTTCGGGCTGCATTTTGACCTTCACCCGAATGCCTCCGACACTGAACTTGGCGCTGACATCAGTGAGGAAAATATTACCGAGCTTCTTGACCGAGTCCAACCGGATTACGTCCAGTACGATTGCAAGGGACATCCGGGTTATGCCGGGTACCCGACGAAAGTGGGTTGGCCGGCTCCAGGCCTAGTCAAGGATTCCCTGGCCATCTGGAGAAAAGCAACCCGCGACAGGGGCGTCGGTCTTTACATCCATTACTCCGGAGTCTGGGATTCTAAGGCTATTGAGGAACATCCGGACTGGGCCAGGATTGACGCCGAGGGCAAGCGCGACCCCAACGCCACTTCTGTTTTCGGCCCGTACGTTGATCGGCTGCTCATTCCACAGCTCCAGGAAGTCATTTCAGTTTATGACCTTGATGGCGCCTGGGTT
>JANLGB010000062.1 GCA_024653405.1 Candidatus Saccharicenans sp. | reverse complement strand
CTTCATAGGTGGCCGATACCACCCCGCCACCAATGAAGAAGAGGCCATGGAGGTCAAGGTCAGCGGCAACAAGCTGGGATTTCTGGTAGAAGCCGGCCTTTACCTCAAGGAAAAATCTGTTCTCCTCGGTCTTAACGGCAGTTATTGCACGGCCAGCGATACCTACGAGGAGGTAAGTTTTAAGATCGGCGGAGCCAGGGCTTCGGTTCTGCTGGGTTTCATTTTTTAACCGGAGTCGCCGTCAGCGCCGGGACTGGCAGCCGCCCGGCAACTGAGCTGAATTGGGCCGGGTGAGTGAAGCCATCGATTTGGCAGTCGCCAGCTTCTTATCAAAGGACAAACGCAGCTTTGAGAACTCCGTCCAGCCGGTCGGCGGCGGTGGTAAAAGCCAGCTGGGCCTCTTCCAGCCGGAAGCGATGGCTCAGCAACCAGCTAACTTCAATTTTCTTGTTTTTTATTAATTCCAGGGCCGGCTCCAGGCAGCGGTTCTGCCTGCGGGAATGCCGGATGGTAATTTCTTTCCGGCGCAGGCGGGCTATCTGGTAAGATACCCTTTCCGGGATCGGAATCCCCACCTGGATTATGCGACCACCGGGCCGGACCAGAGCGACGGACTGGTCAAGGGCTTCCTGGTCGCCGCTGACTTCAAAGACCACCTCCAGGCCCAGCGGCTGGCGGGAAAGAATTTCCTGGACAATATCTTCCTGGTCCACGCTGGCCGCCCAGTTGGCCCCGGCTTGAAGAGCGGCCCTGACCCTGGCTTCTGAGCGGTCAGTGGCGAAGATTTGACTCAGTCCGCGGTGCTTCAGAAGCATAATCAGGCCCAGGCCTATGGGTCCAGTGCCGAGCACGGCCACCCTGTCGGTAGTCTCCACCCCGGCCAGGTTCAGAGCATGCAGGGCAATCGACAGGGGTTCGGCCAGCATCGCTTCTTCCAGGGTTATGGCCGGCGGCAGTTTTATCAGGTTTCGGGCTGGCATAACAAAATACTCGGCCAGACAACCATCGAGCTCCCCCGGGTGGCCCAGGAATTTAATTTTCCGGCAGGTATGGAAACGGCCAACCAGGCACTGGTCACAAACCCCGCAAGAAATCGAGGGCTCGACCGCCACCCGGTCGCCGGGCTGCACTTCTCGCACTTCGCTTCCCACCCGCACCACTTCGGCCGAGCACTCGTGCCCGACCAGGCAGGGATAAGGGACTTTTTCCCCGCCGACTGACTCGGAGACAAAATAATGGAGGTCGCTGCCGCAGATTCCAGCCACCCTGGTCCGAAGCAGCACCCAGTGCTGGTCGGGCAGTTCGGGTTCTGGTTTTTCCTGAAGCTGGGCCTGCCTGGGGCCGACTAACAGGACTGCTTTCATTTTCTCGCTCCCATTAAATTCAGGGGTATTTTTACATCTATTATATGAATAAAACCGGAGAATTCTTCCGTCAACTGGCTATCATCTCTCTCCCATCATACTACATTTTCCCTCCGCTGGCAGCTTTTAATCAGGCCTAACGATTAAAAAAGGCCCGGCAATTCTCCTGTCAACCGGAGCCGGCCAGCAGCTGCCAGACAATCAGCACCATGGAGGCCGGTGGCCTATCGGTCTTAGCCGTGATCAGGCCAGCTTCCGGCCCGTGGGCCCAGCTTTCTTTTCGGTCTGGAAAATTTTTCTTTATTCTAGGCGTTTTTTTTTATATTTTAGAGAAGGCCGGGCCTCTTTTAGGAGCGGAGGATGTTTTCGAAAAAAATTCATATCAACCCGCTTTTATACATACCATTGGTTTTAGCCCTGAGCTGGACTCCCTGGTGGCTGGCGGTTTCTACTGGCCGGGGCTTGGAGAACCTGGCGGTCAAAGTCCTGTTGCTGGCCGGTTTGCTGGCCCCGGCGGTGGTGGCTCTGGTCTTTATCCTTCTGGGGGAAGAGGCTGAGTATCATTGGGATTACTGGAGGAGGGCGGTTGATCCCACCCTGATCAGCCGGGTCAGTTACCGGCTGATATTTCTTCTGCCAGTGATTATCACGCTCATGGCGACTCTGGGCTCTTTTATTTTCGGTGGATCACTCAGCCAGTTAAAAATCATGCCCCAGGTCCGGGCCCACCTTCCTTCTATTCTGGTTTTTATTTTCTACACTTTTTTCATCGGGCCTTTTCCGGAAGAACTGGGCTGGCGGGGTTACTGGCTGGATAAGCTCAAGGACCGGATGTCCGGACTAAGGGCCAGTTTGTTGATTGCCCTGGTCTGGGCGGTCTGGTATATCCCTCTTTTCCTGGTGAAAGGCTTTCCGTTGCAGGCCAAAACCCGGGAGCCCCTGTTCCTGGCTTTTTACTTCATTGAACTTTTCCCCAAGTCCGTCATCTTGACCTACCTTTTCCTGAAAAACCGACGGAGCACCCTGGCTGCCATTCTTTTTCATTTTATGATAAATTTTACCGGCCAGATTTTTGAGCTCAAGCCTTTAACTGAGGGCCTGGTGGCCGCCCTGTATCTGCTGGTGGCTATTGTCCTGGTGGTTAGAAACAAAGAAATATTTAAGTGAGGGCCAGATGCCCTAAGTCTTTGGTGGGCGTGGTTGGTGATTCCGATGATTGGCCTTATATCATGGGCGCGGTTCTCACCCTGAATCAGCCGCAACCCTACGACCAGGTCGTCCTGATTGCTGTGGGCCGACTGCCTTCCCGGCGGCCATGGTCGGGGCTCCTCTGACTTGGCTGTTAATCGCTTTGGCCAGGCCCTCCTCAGTTTAAGCTGATGGGGTTATTATGCCCCTGATTTGATCCGGGCCCGAGCCGCTACTGAAGAACAGAGCTCATGGGGGCACGAAGTTGGCAATGATTGAAAAGATAGAGAGCTACTGGTTAAATTGTGAGGTGTCCGGGTAGCTACTCATGAACAGAGCGCCAGCCTGGATGATGATGTAAACCACGAAGGCCAGGAGCAGTATGCCCAGAATGAGGAAAAGAACCGATTTGGTGTTAGAAACCGGTCTGGCTATCCCCTGAGGGAAAAAGACATCAAAGCCCATTTTGCCCAGCATGATGATCATGATCATCAGGCCGAAGGCCAACCGGTAGACCAGAATCTGGCCCTGAGCGTAATCGGCCCGGTCTATCTTGATGAAGGGAGAAAGCAACCAGACGGCGATCAGGACGGCGATAACTCCAGGCAAGTGCCTGTAAACCTGCTCCTGTAACTTGCCTGGCTTGGCCATCTCAATTATATTTTACCCTTGTTTTCAACAAACAGGCAACCTCATTCTCGAAAACTTTTTCGAACCAAAAAATTATAGAGATAGCGAGCTAATTACACCAGGCCCGGGTCCTCGGGAATCGGGTTGGACCCTTTTAACCGGCATATTTTTTCAGAAAAATTGATTATCATCTCCATTTCGGGTGTATTATAAAGGTGTCAGGAGTAATGAGAAGAGTACACACCAGGCGGCGTTATCAGTGTCTTTAACAGATAAAGCAGACGAACCCGACCTGGCACGAATTATGCAAGATAATATCTGGGGTGAAAAAATGAGAAAAATAAAATTGCTGTTCATAATAGGGATGTTAGGAATCTGGCTGTGGCAGCCGGCCCTGGCCGCCAGCAAGCACTATACCCTGGTCAACGGCGAAAAGGATTTTTACTATGGTTTTATAAGTTATATTCCGGAGGAACCCGGGACCAGAGCTCCTGAAATTATCAGAGCTGGGCTGGTAAAACCTGAAGCCGGCCGGCTGAACTTCCCCCTAGGACCAGGTGACCTGGTTATCACCTATGACAAACCCTGCGAAATCCAATTCGATAGCGGCACGATTATCCGTCTGGGCGCCGACACCAGGCTGAAGATAGAGACCATCATGGCCCAGAGCCTCAGCTCCGATGACCAATTATCAAACCTTTTCCTGGAAAAAGGCCGGGTTTACCTGATGTACACCGCCTATAATTCCTGGGAAATCTTTCAGTTGCTGACGCCCACGGCCGCCCTGAAAATGAAAAATAAGACTGTGCTGGTAGCCAGAGTGACCGACGGGGGAGAAACCTGGCTCACGGTTAAAGAGGGTAAAGCCAGCCTGCTTTATGGTCCTTCCAGTACCGAACTTAAATCGCAGTCTGCCAAGAAGGGAACCAGCCTGATAGTTGATTCAGGGCATCGGGTTCAGGTAAGGGAAAGTTTTCCCGAGCTGGCTGATTTTGAGACCTGGAACGCCGAGCTGAATAAGAACTTTGAGAACCTGCACCGGGGTCTCACTCCTCTACCGAAGCCCATTCAGAAGCTGCCTCCGGCGGTCTTCTATTTCGCCCAGTTTTACTCTAACCAGTACGGCGAATGGATCTGGGATGATTACCTGGGTTATGTCTGGCGCCCCTTTTATAATGATTATTATCCCTGGGGCAACTGGAGCCCGTATTACTATGGCAACTGGACTTATCTTAACGGGCAGTTGTTCTGGGTGCCGGCCGAACCCTGGGGCTGGGTACCCTATCATCTGGGCCTCTGGCAATGGGATAAGAAAAAGGGTTGGCTCTGGATTCCCGGCTCGGCTTTTGCTCCGGCCTGGGCTGTCTGGGATTTTTATTTCGGCTATTACACCTGGAGACCGTGGTTTCTTTACGACTGGCTTTATGATTACGGCTACAGTTATGGCTATGGTTACGGATACTGGGGTGCTTACTATCCTGGTGGCTCAGGAGTGCTGCCTGGAGATGGCTCAGACCAGCCTGCTCTCCGCAAGATAACCAAGGACCAGCTGAAAAAGCCGTCAACCCAGGTCGCTCCTATACCCGACAGCTATAAAAAAATGGTAGCCGGATTGGCCAAGGCCATAGACAGGGGTGACCAGGAAGTGCTGAAAAGAATCTCGGCCAGACCGCCTGAGCCGATGGTGGTCAAGCCTGAAGACCTCGGTGCCCCCAATCTGGCCAGCAAGAAAATACCGCTCCCTGAAGTAGCCGGAAAAACAAAACAGACTCAGACTGAAACAGGAAAGACCCAGCTGGTACGGGGAACATCACCGGCTTGGAACCGGGCCATCTTCCATTTTTTGGATAGCAGGAATCGGACCGAGGCCAGTTCGCCGGCTGCTTCCGGACCCAGGTTGCCCCAAATAATGCCAGAAGAGAAACAGCAGCCCGGGCGGCTTGATCGAGCCCCCGAGATGAAATCCGGGCTAGAGCCTGTAATCGGCGCCAATGCCAGGAAGGCAGCCCGCCCTCCTGCTGCCTCCAACCTTAGATTCCGCGACTGGAACCCAGACCTGCAGACTGCTCGCCAGCTCGGCATCAGGATAATCTACGATAGTTCCAGAAATGCCGTGGTTTCGCCGGAGCTCGGTATTACCTCCAGGGAAGCCCGGCAGGAAAGGCTCAGGATTACACCTCAAGGCCTGATCCAATACGCTCCGGCCGGGGGTTCTGGAGCGACCGGCTCCGGCAGTTACTCCAGCAGCGGCAGCGCAAATTCCAGCTCCAGCGCCGCCAGCCGCAGTGGCACGGTCTCTCGGGCCTCAGGTAGCGAGCGTTCTTCTGGAGGGAAGTCTTCCTCTTCTGGCAGCGAAAAACACTGAGAGCCGGTTTGCTTTTCGGGCCAGCAGGATATTGCCTTTCGCCCCTTTTTAATTAAAAATAAAGCCTTCTCTTATCCCTGGTCTTTTGAAATTTAGCCGGGAGGTATGTCATGAAATCCGGTTTTGTGGCCGTGGTGGGCAAGCCCAATACCGGCAAATCCACCCTGATCAACGCCCTGACTGGAAGGAAAGTGAGCATAGTCTCGAAGAAGTCCCAGACGACCAGGTTCAAATTGAGGGGCATCTTGAACCGGCCAGAAGCCCAGATCATATTTGTTGACACGCCCGGATTCCACCAGGCCCGAGACGCTCTGGGCACTTTTCTCAACTCTCAGGTGACCGGTTCCCTGAAGGAAGTGGACCTAATTCTGTTCCTGGTGGACGGGTCTCGGGAAATAACGGATGAGGATAGAAACCTGGCGGCCGAGATCAGCAAATACGGGCTACCCTGTCTTCTGGCCATTACCAAGAAGGATCTCTGCCGGGAGGAACAGATTGAGTCAATCAGGAAAGAGGTGGAAAAGATGGTCCCAGTCCGGGGCTGGGTCAGCCTGTCGGCGGTGCAGGAGGAGGGACTGGAGGAATTGGTTACCAGCCTGAGCAGTTTTCTTCCCGAAGGTCCAGCTCTCTACCCCGAAGACCTGGTGACCGACTTGCCCCTGACCATCCAGGCAGCTGAAATTATCAGGGAGAAAATCCTCCATAACACCCGTCAGGAAGTGCCGCATTCGGTGGCGGTGGAAGTACTGAAAATCGAGGAAAAACCCCAGAAAAATCTACTGGAAATTCAGGCCGAAATCTACGTGGAGAAAGATTCGCAAAAAAAGATTATCATCGGTCGGGAAGGGACCATGATTAAGAAAATTGGCACCCTGGCCCGCGAGGAATTGGAGTACCTCACCGGAAAGAAAGTTTTTCTGGCCCTGCGGGTCAAAGTCAAAAAGAAGTGGAAAGAAAAGGAAGCGTTTATCAAGCAAATTTACCGCTCCTGAGGACCAGGGTGGTAGCAGGACTGACGATGACTGTCTATTTGGCCAGGGACAGCGGTTTGCTTACGGATATACCCTGACCAGGAGGCAGGTGCCGTAGATAACGTTGATCCCGGCCGCTTCCAGGGCTGAAATGGCGGCTGGCGATTCGGCTCCGGGTTGAAACCAGATATGCCGGAAGCCAGCAGCTATGGCCTGGGGGGCGATGATTTCGGAAACCGGAGGCGGAACCACTATCACCGCAGCCTTTACCGAATCTGGCAGGCTGGCCAGGTTGGGATAGACCGGGTGACCGTCTATAGAATTGGTACTGGGATTAACAGGGTAGGCTTGGTAACCGGCGGCCTGAAGTTTCTTAAAAACGATATTCCCGTACTTGGCCGGGTTGCGGGAAGCCCCGACCACGGCGATTTCCTTCTGGTTGAGGAATTCCGATATCTTGTTGGCGGTTGTCATTTTCAGCCTTGTCAGTCGACAGTTTTATTTTACACCAAATTTGCTTTTCCGGCGTTAGCTGGTCCTGTGTACAGGGGAAATAGGGGAAAAGCGAGTTTCCGATTCCGGGTTGGCTGTCACGGGAGCCTGGGGGGATGATGGAGCCGGTAAAGCCAGTCACTGGGGCGTTAATTCTAAAAATGGGAAGAAAGTTGATTTTTTATTTAAAAAAAAGAAGGTTCCCACCCTTCTTTTGTCTTTTGCCCTTGCCTCCACCCGAGATGATATAAGGCTTACCAAATTCTTCTTGGCAGAAATTTTTGGAAAATTTTTTGCGGCTTAGAATTCCAGCTTTTTATTCCTGGTCGGGATGTTGACCCAGGCCTGCCCGTCCCAGTATTTTATCCGGTCTTTTAAACTCCGCAGTTCGGTTTCGGCGTGGGGCGGTAGCACCCGGGAGGTTACCAGTTCTTTGACTGCTTCTATTAACACGTCGGTCGGGCGAGAAAATAGGGGATTGAACCTGAAATCAAAATTGTAAATCATCCGGCAGGAGGCTTCTTTGCTGAATTCGTGGGTAGTCACTTCCAGGACTTTTTCTTCCCGGAAGATTTCAATGGAGGTGGTATAGTTGCGCGAGGCCATGGTCTGGTTAATGGTAGTCCGGGGGAGCAGCAGGTAGTATTCCTGTGAGCCGTCTTTGAGGCCAGCGAATTGAAACTCCGGGTTGCCGCTGGCCGGGGAGCAACCACCGATATTTCTGGGGTCTAGGACCAGAAGGCAGGCCTGCTGAAAGTCGTTATTAGTTCCGCCGGCGATAATTTCCTCCCAGCCATCCTCGTCCAGGTCTTCTACGAGGAGGGTCTCCCGGCCAAGATGTCCGGCATGCCAGTATTCACCCTGTACTTTTCCCCGGGCATCCAGCAATAAAATCTGGGTCGGATACCAGGTGGTGTGGTTGGCTATTAACAGGACAGATTTTTCCCGGGACTGGCGGTTAAAACGGGCGGCTTCAAACGCTTTAATCAGGTAATGGTTAGAGAACTCATCGGTCAGGGTTTTCACCCTCCGGCCGGGCTGGTAGCTCCACAGCATTTTTCCAGCTCTGGTCAGGCAGAAAAGTTCCGAACTGATTTTTTCCTCGCTCAGGTAGTCACCGGAGACCAGGATTTCCTCTTCCCCATCTCTGTCCAGGTCCACAAATTTCTGTTGCAGACTATCCGGTCTGAAAGGCCGCCGCAGAGTAAAAACCCAGAGAAGCTGTTTATCGGGATTGCGGGCGAAGAGGCTGCTGTTGTGCAGCTCAATCATTATCGGGTGCCTGATTTTCCAGAAAAGGAAAGAAGGGTTCTTGCTGATGATGACTACGACCGCGACCATGGCCGCCACTCCCACCAGGGCCGGCAATCCTCGCCGGATTAGCGGAGCCATGGTGTGGGCCAGGTAAGGAATTAACGGGACTTTAACCTTCTGACAGAGTCGGCTGTTGCCCAGGATGTCTTTCAAACTGTCGATGCCGATCAGCTCCAGCTTTCTCCAGGGATGCCGGGCCAGGAGAGAATAAAGATAACCGCGGGCCTCTTTGAGGTTGGCCGACGGAACCACCAGATAGCTCAAACCCGAATAAAAAACAGCTTTGACCTTAAGCTCCAGAGCTTCAGGAGCGATTCTCAGCACCTCGCCCCTCATATCCACCTTGCCGGTGAAAGCTGCTTCCTGGGAGTATTGGAAATGGAAACGGCGCTCGCCCACCAGCAGCTTCTGGCTCAGAGATAGAACAGCCAGAGGCAGTCCCAGGCTATCGCCGGAGTAAATAAAGTTCTTTTCACTGAAGGAAAAAACCAGGGTGCAAGGTGACAGCTGGAGTCCGTAGGAATTTTTAAGGAGATAATCGGCCGCCTCCAGGGCGTCGGTCGCCAGTAGATAGGTCTTGTCCTGGTAAAAAGCTGGCAGGTTGGCAAATCTGACCAGGTTGTGATCTTCGACTGCACTGGTTCGGCGGCAGCGGCTTTCCAGCCGCAGCAGCCTGGCCTCCCGGCCTTCCTGAAGCAGCCCCTCCCTTGCCACCAGAGGGCAGAACAGGCTATCTTCGCTCCAGCCCGAGAATCTTTTCCATTTCTCCTGGAGTAGGTCTAAATCCAGAGAAAGCCCGGGGCCAGGACTGGACTGCCGGATAAAATCCAGGAACATCTGCAGGTTGGAATTATGCCTTTTCTTTATTTCTGCCAGCTCCGGGGAAACTTCGGGGCTGATTTTTCCCAGTTCCAGGCTCAGGTTGTGAAGCGAGCTGGCCTCGGCAATTTTTTGTTTCCACCGCAGAGCCCTCAGGCCTTCTTCCAATTCACCCAGGTAAAAATAATTTTGGGCCTGGTAAAAGAAAAGATTGCTGAGCGTGTCCCGGAATTGGCTATGGTCAATTCGTTCGGAGAAGCGGTCCCATAGCTGCCAGGAAATGTCCACGTAATCCACCAGTTCCTCAGGCGGGAGGCAATCGGGCTGGAAACTGGAAGCCAGGAAAAAAAACAGGCTGGCCAGCTGGAGATGAAAAGAGTAGGTTAAATCATCTGGCAGATCCCGTGTAGAACAAAAAAAAGTTGGCAATCAGCCTGACTTTTTCTCGGTCATCGGCAGCCATGGAAATGGCGGACAGCGTCTGGTTGTAAAGGTTTTCCAGGTCAAGCGGCGCCTTTCCGGAGTGATTATCTTTCACGTTATTCATAGAGATAAATCCTCAGGCTTCCGGCGCTATCCGGCAATTCAAACATGGCCAGGCCTTTCTGGGGCACGGCGATCAGGATTTCTTCTTCGTCTCCTATCACCAGCACCATCCTCTTAATTTCGGTTCCAGGGGGCAGATGCAGGGGTTTGACTTTTAGGGTGGCCTGGGGCCTGGAAAAGAAAAGCTCGGCCTGGATCTGGCTGCCTCTTAAATTCTCTTCAACATAAACCGGGTCAATGGTTCCCTCGGGACTGAGCCTGAATCCGGCCGAAGGCGGGCAGACTGAGACCGAGATGGCGGAACTTTCAGCCTCCATCTTTCCCAGCTTGACCCGGCCATGGGCATCGGTGAGAAATTCCCGCCTGGGTTCATCCAGAACCAGGAAGGCATACTGGTATTTCTGCTCCTCGGCGTGGAGCAGATGAGCTTCCAATACGTCGTTCAGGTTATCATGGATAATTCTCAAAAGGTAGCCGTGGTCGGCCGAGACCAGGGCCAGCTTCTCGGCGTAGACTTCGTAGGAAGGCAACCCGGTGAAGCCCACCAGGTGGGGAAAAGGAGAAACCTGACTGTGGTGATGGAAGAGCCGGATGCTGTTTTTGAAATCGGGCAGACCAGTTAACCCAGCGCAGAGGTCATTGAATTTGTGCTTCCCGGAGTTCTTCACATCCTTAGCCATGATGCCTCTCCCGGACCAAGCCTTCTTCGGCTAGCCGGGACCTCAGGAATTCTCTGGAGCTTTTAACCAGGTATTCAAAAATTTTCCGTTTTTCCTGCCTGTATTCCGGAAGCGAGAGCTGAGGATAATATTTCTTCAGGTAATCAAACAGCGACCTTTCCTGGCCTCCGTCCAACCAATCCTGGAAAAGGTCGTTCAGGGCTCGAAGATAAGCCTCCTTTTCCTCCTGGCTGATCTTATTCTTCAACAGGTACCGGTCCAGCAGCCAGGCATTTCTTTCCCGGGCTTCAGCTATCAGGCGATTTAAATCTCGACCGAAGCCTGGCCTGTCGGGACCTGACGCGAACTGGAGATTCTGGGCAACGTCGGCCAGCAGGTAGTCCTTCTGCGTTTCTATGTATACTTCGAGCAGCCGATTCACCGGAACTTCAACGGCCAGCTTTTTATCTTGTAAAACTTCCAACAGCCGCTGGAAATACCTGGGAATCTGGAGACCGCCCAGGCCGTGATCCAGGCTGATGGCCAGCAGCCGGTCGGCCTGGTTTTCGGTTAACCAGGTTAACCCCGGGCTGCGGCCGTCTGATGGCTGGAGAATTGCCAGCACCCGGCTATGTTCTTTCTTCAGGCGGCAGCCAGGCAATTTTTTAAGAGCATACAGAATCTCTCTCTTAATCCTGGCCCTTTCGGGTCTCAGCTCACTGCTCAGGTAATAAAAAGTCTGCTTCAGCCGCCGGTTTAGGATGTTCTTCAGGTAGCGCCTGAAGTCGGCCTCGCTGGCACTCAGAAATTTTTCGGTGATTTTCCAGTTGAATAACCTGTCCAGGACCGGGAATCGTCCCTCCTTGTTTCTAATGAACAGGGAAGAAACTGTTAGCAGGGCAATGTCCCGGGGTTCATAACTCAACAGCCTTAGATAAAGTCCACTCTGCTTCTTGATAATGGGCAGCAACAGGCGGACCAGCGACCGGATCAGGT
>JANLGB010000061.1:10454-11354 GCA_024653405.1 Candidatus Saccharicenans sp. | reverse complement strand
CCGGCATTGCTGGCCTGGCCGTGGCCAGCTATGAATGGATGGCCGCCATAACCCTGGTCTTCGTGGCTCTGTTCTTCCTGCCGAAGTTTCTCCGCAGCGGCATCTACACCATTCCCGAGTTCCTGGAATACCGCTACAACCCGGCCGCCCGCGGCATCATGGCTTTCTACATGATCCTGATGTACACCCTAGTCAGCATCGCGGCTGTGGTCTATACCGGGGCCCTGGCCCTGCATACTATCTTTGATTTTGACCTGGTAAAAGCGGTCTGGCTTATCGGCATCATCGCCGCCGTCTACACCACCTGGGGCGGTCTAAAGGCCGTGGCCTGGGCAGACCTGTTCCAGGGCTCGGCCCTGATCCTTGGCGGCCTGGTGACCATGGTTCTGGGTTTCAAGGCTGTGGGTGGAGTGGGCGCTTTCTTCGCCGCCAACCAGGACAAGCTGCACATGATCATGCCGGCCGACCACCCGGTCATTCCCTGGACCACCCTGGTCATCGGTCTCTGGATCCCCAATTTCTATTACTGGGGTCTCAACCAGTTCATCACCCAGAGGACGCTGGCCGCCAAGAGCTTAAAACAGGGCCAGCTGGGGATCATGTTCGCTGCCTTCCTGAAATTGCTCATTCCCTTTATCATCGTCATGCCTGGAATAATTTCTTACCAGCTCTACCGGGAACAGCTCTTGGCCCCAGGTCACACCACCGACCAGGCCTACCCCCTGCTCATCCGCAACCTGGTCGGGCCCGGTCTGAGGGGATTCATTCTGGCCGCCATTGCTGGAGCTGTAATCAGCACCCTGGGCTCTCTGCTGAATTCCGTTTCCACCATCCTGACCATGGACCTCTACAAGCGTCACCTGAAAAAAGACGCCAGCCAGGAATCTTTGATCAAGATCG
>JANLGB010000061.1:0-10444 GCA_024653405.1 Candidatus Saccharicenans sp. | reverse complement strand
TGGCCACCATTATCTTCGTCCTGGCGGTCTGCCTGCTGGCGCCCAAGCTGGGTGACCCCAGGTTCAGAGGCATTTTTAACTACATCCAGGAATTCCAGGGTTTTGTCTCGCCGGGAGTCCTGGCCGCGTTTGGCTTCGGCCTGTTTATTAAGAGAACGCCACCAGCGGCCGGGGTCACGGCCCTGGTCCTTTCCGTCCCGGTCTATGGTTTCCTCAAATGGCAATTCGGAGACATTGCTTTTCTCAACAGGATTGCCATTAACTTCATCGTCCTGGTTGTGGTTATGGCTATCATCACGTTGGTTAAGCCGCTGTCGCAGCCGAAAGAATTGCCAGTCCAGCAAAATTTTGACCTGCGTTCCACCCCGGTGCTCAAGTCCCTGTGCGCGGCCATCATCATCCTGACCATCGCCCTTTACATAATTTTCTGGTGACAGCAGGCTGAGATGAACCAAGTTTAGCAATAATAAAGATTGACCGATGAAAACTTCCGTGTCAGCCAAATTAATAATCACTATCGTGGCGGCCGTGATTGCCCTCCTGTCCGGCCAGGCGCTATTAAGCCTCTGGGACGGATGGGGTGGTCAGGAAAGTCTGCCCGCCAGGAATTTTCAGATAATAGAACCGGGGGATACGGAAGAAGCTATAATCTTAAAAGCCTCCCGGGTGGTACCCACCAGGAGGCAACTCAAATGGCAGGCCAGAGAACTGGCCGCTTTCATCCACTTTGGCCTGAACACCTTCGGCGACCAGGAACACGGAGACGGCACAGAGAACCCCAGTCTATTCCAGCCCACATCCTTTAATCCCAGGCAATGGGCCAGGGTCTTAAAAGAGGCCGGGTTCAGAATGATAATCCTGACGGCCAAGCACCATGATGGCTTCTGCCTCTGGCCGACCAGAACCACAGATTATTCGGTTAAAAAAAGCCCGTGGCGACAGGGACGGGGTGACGTGGTCAAAGAAGTGGCTATGGCCTGCCGGGAAGAAGGCCTGGACCTTGGCCTTTACCTTTCACCCTGGGACCGGCACGAGAAAACCTACGGAACCCCGCCATACAATGAATTTTTCCGGCGCCGGCTCAAAGAATTGCTGACTGATTATGGCCCAGTGGCTGAAGTCTGGTTTGACGGCTATTGCGGTGAAGGCCCTGGTGGCCGGAAGTAGGATGACGACTGGAGTTCCTACTACCAGATCATCAGAAAACTCCAGCCGGAAGCAGTCATAGCCATCATGGGACCGGATGTCCGCTGGGTGGGCAACGAAAGTGGCCTAGCCCGGAAAAGCGAGTGGAGTGTCCTACCCCTTGACCTCCCCGAATCTTTCCTCAATCTGTTGCGAGCCGGTCGGGCCAACCTGGAAAAAGTCTTTCAGCCCCGAGATATCATGGGCGAGGACCTGGGAAGCCGCCAGGTTATCACCAGGGCCAGGATTCTTTTCTGGTACCCGGCTGAAGTCGACGTCTCCATCAGGCCGGGCTGGTTTTACCACCAGAAGGAGGACCGAGCCGTCAAGTCGCCCCGCGAACTTTTTGAAATCTATTTCAAGTCGGTGGGCAGGAATTCAGTCCTGCTGCTCAATGCCCCCCGGATAAAAGAGGCCTGATCAATGAGAACGACGTCCGGGCTCTCCGGGGCTGGCGCCAGCTCCTGAACCAGACCTTCCACCAGGGCTATCTCAAAAAAGCAAGGGTCAGGGCCTCCAGCGAACAGCCCGGACACCCGGCCAGTCAGCTGCTAAAAAAGAATCCAGACGGCTGTTGGATACCTGCTTCTAACCAAGCTCAAGACTACTTGGAGTTTGAGCTCGGAGGGCAAAAGCCATTCGATTGTCTGGAGCTAAAAGAAGATATGACCCGGGGGCAGAGAATTGAGTCCTTTCGACTCGAGGCTTGGGTCGAAGGTAAAGGGATAGAAAGCACAAAGGGGACCACTGTCGGGCATAAGCGACTTCTGACTTTTCCAGCCGTTACGACCGACCAGGTCAGGCTGACTATTCTACAATCCCGGGGCCAGCCCTGCCTGAAAGCTTTTAACCTTTACAAACTGGCCTCTTTCATCCATTGACCCCCTTACCTCATAAACATGGAGAAGACCAGTCGGAAGAGCCAACCTTCCCCTTCCAAGCTGCCCCGGGCAGGGCTCTGGCCAAGCCCGGGTGCTATGTCTTTACCTGCAGCCGGGCCGGAGTAGACAGAAATGAGAAGACGGTATAAATTTATAAATATCAGGAGGACAAGATGCAAAAGAAGGCAGGGGTCATTCTGTTGATATTATTTCTTCTATCAGCTTGTTATCCAGTCAAAAGAGAAGGCTCAGCTAATGCCTTTGAACGTCATTTCCAGGCCGGCCTGACTCATATGCAGAAAAAAGATTATGCCCTGGCCCGCCAGGAATTCTTGCAGGCCCTTAATCTTAATCCCAGGTCGACCCGGGTTTTAAATCTCCTGGGTTTAACCTATTTCAAGGAACAAGATTATGACCTGGCCGAAATGTACTTTCTGCGGGCTATCAGGATAGACCCGGAATTCAATCTCGGCTATCTTAACCTGGGTGGGGTTTATGCCATGAAACAGCTTTATGCCCGGGCCCGAGAATATTATGAAAAAGCTCTGAGCCTGAATCCAGGACTGACCGCCGCTTACTACAGCCTGGGAGCCGTTTGCTTCCAGCTGGGTGACGATCAGGCGGCCCTGGAATACCTGTTTCGGGGACTGAAGCAAGACCCGGATTTCCTGGAAAAGCATCCGGATAGCCTGGCCGGGCTGCCGATGAAGGGCAATTCCCTGGCTGAGCTTTACTTTTCTTTTGCTCGCTTTTATGCCAGCCACCAGGATGAGGACCGAACGGTGGAATACCTGAAAAAAGCCAGGCAAGCCGGATTCCGGGACTGGGAACGAATCGACCGAGAGTCAGAATTCGAAAAAATCAGGGACAACCCGGCTATCAGGGAATTCTTGAAATAAGGCAGGCAACTTTTTGCCCTGAGCCTGGTTCTATTGAGCGATAACTTATTATTTATGTTGTTTATGCCAGGCAGCCAGGGTGAGATTTCTTGACAGTAACCGCCCCTTGGTTTAGCATTTAGATGCCTTTGAGGCTATCCGATGAAAAAGTTTCAGGCTGACGGGGAAAAAATATGATGAAAAAATTAGGATTATTTCTGCTGGCCTTGGTACTCCTGCTGGCCACCACTTCTGCCAGAGACAAGGAGTCGGATATCATCAAGGGACTTAATCCCAAGTACCAGGACTGGCTAAAACTGGTCAGTTACATCATCCTGCCGCAGGAAAAAGATGTCTTTTTCAAGCTTAACAATGACCGGGAAAGAGACCTGTTCATCGAAACCTTCTGGAAGATGCGGGACCCGACACCCGGCACCCCTGAGAATGAGTACAAAGAAGAAATCATCAAGAGATTTAATTACGTCAATAAGACTTTCAGAAGGGGCTCAACCAGGGAAGGCTGGCAGACGGATATGGGCCGCATCTATATGATCCTGGGCCCGCCCGAAAGCATCGAACGATTTGAGGGGGTCAACGGTATCGTTCCCTGCCAGGCCTGGACCTACCATGGAGACCCAAACAAAGGATTGCCCCCGGTTTTCATCTTTATCTTTTTCCAGAGACACGGAAGCATAGAATACAAGCTGTACGACCCACTGATCGACGGTCCGGCCAGCCTGCTCCAGGATAAACGAGGCCTGGACGGCCTGACCTATGAGGAACTGTATGACAAAATTATGGAGATTGCTCCCACCCTGGCCAATACCGCCGTCTCCTTGATCCCGGGCGAATTCTCTTATGATTACTCGCCCTCCCCGCGCTATAACCTGATCCTGGCCGATATCCTGAACTCCCCCAAAAAAGACATCAATCCTTCCTACGCCACTCATTTTTTGAACTACAAGGGAGTGGTCTCGACCGAGTATCTGACCAATTTTGTGGATTCCGAGTCCATGGTTGAGGTCATTCCGGACCCGACCACCGGACTGAATTTTGTTCATTTCTCTGTGGCTCCCAAGAGCCTCTCGGTGGATTATTATGAACCAAGGAGTCAGTACTACGTTCCCTTCCAGATGGACGTTAGCCTCCGCTCCAAGGATAAGATAATTTTTCAGTACAACCGGAACATGTCTGTCTATTTCCAGGAATCGGAGCTGGGCCGCATCAAAGGCAACGGCCTGGCCATTGAGGATTCCTTCCCGGCCGCGGAAGGTTCCTACGAGCTAACGGTCCTCCTGCGGAACCCGGTCTCCAAGGAATTCACCATCCTGGAAAGGCAGATCGAGGTGGCCGAGCCGGGAGACCAGCCCCGGCTGGCCGGGCTGGTGGTCGGTTACCGGACAGAAAAATTTGACAGGAACCAGCACCTGCCATTCAAGGTGGCTGAAACCAAAATCCTGGTTGACCCGAAGAACACCATCTCCGCTTCCGAGCTGCTGGCAGTGAGTGTTAACGTTATCAACCTGAGCGAAAATCTCAGGCAGAGCGGAAAAATCAAGCTGGAGTTCAAGGGACTGGGACCGAATAACCAGCTAACCAAGACCATGGAGATCAAGCTAAACGAGAAGGATTTCAGCCGGATTAACAATTACTTGAGGGAAATTCCGGTCAGGGATTTTGTGCCCGACTACTATGAGCTCAACCTCAGCCTGCTGGACGGTTCGGGCAAGGTCCTGGACCAGAAGAGGGGCACTTTTATCATTTCCCAGGAAAAGCTCATCGGGCACCCCATCGTCCAGGCCAAGAGCTTCAACCTGAAAAACCTCTTCTATTATTATTACATGCTGGCCAGCCAGTACGACAAACAGGAACAGCTGGAGAAGGCCAGCTACTACTACGAACAGGCTTTCAGGCAAAATCCGCAATTCCAGGACGGGTTAAAGGATTACTGTCAGTTCCTGGTCAAGACCGGGCAGTTTGACCGGGTGCTGGAAATGGTCGAGGGACTAAAGGCCGACAGCAACCAGGCGTTCGATTACCACCTGTTCCGCGGCCTGGCCTTGCTCGGGAAAAAAGATACCGGACGGGCCCAGGAAGAGCTGCTGCAAGCGGTCCAGATTTACGACAGCGATACTCGGGCTCTGAATGCCTTGGGTCGGGTTTATATTCAGACCGGGCAGAAAGAAAAGGCCCGACAGGCTCTGGAAGCTTCGTTGCGTCTCAACCCGGAACAACCCGAAATCAGAAAGTTACTGTCAGAACTGGATAAAAGGTAGGGAGCAGAAGCAATAGTAGCTATCCCGCTTCCGGGAGGAGTCCGATATCTGGTTGCCACAAAAGTCCAGTTCCATAAATTCCAGCCTCTTTTATCCTCAAGCCGAGATGGCGCCATTCTAATTCTCTACTTCTTTTCTACTTTGAATAAGGGAAAACAGGACCGCTTGGGTTAGATATTATCTACGACTGGACAAAATCCAGCTGGCGATATCGTTGATCACCTCTTCCGAGACGTTCCCGGCCCGGTAAAGATATTCATCGGGAGTGATCAGGCCTTTTCCTTCCATAAACAGATGATTACAGGCCGGGTAGAGTTTGAGGGTGACGTTCTGCCGGTCGCCCAGCGCCTGCTTCCAGGCCTTGAAATCAACCTCGGTCACCTGGTAATCCCTTTGTCCCTGCAAAATGAGAATCGGTTGCTCGATTTTTCTGGCGGCCTCGGCCGGCCGATAGTCCCTGAGGTCAAGCCAGTAAGCGGGGGCGGCCCCGATTAAAATTTCAGTGGAATTTTTATCAGCTTCGGTCAGGGCTTTAATCCTGGTCACGGCACTTTCTAACTCCTGCAGCTTTTTCTTACTTTCTTCGGTAGCCGGACCCTGGAGGGCCAGCAAGTACCTCGTCTGTTCCAGAATCGTATCTTCCAGCGGCCTGGTCAGACCGGCCATGATGATAAATCCAGCAGCCGTCTTGGCTTTTTGGGCAATCCGCGGTATAAGCATTCCTCCCAGGCTGTGGCCCAGGACAAAAATTCGGTCCGGGTCAACTCCCTCTGTCTGCCTGAGCAGAGCCACGGCCGAAACCGCATCAGCGATAGTCTCCTCATTTACGGTGAAAGAGGCCAGCCTCTGGCGGTCTGAGCTCAGTTTCTGTTCATAAACTTTGGTTCGCTTGTCGTACCTTAAAACCGCAATTCCTTTGGAGGCCAGACCCCAGGCTATGTCCCGGAATGGCTTGTTGGGGCCGATGGTTTCGTCCTGGTCGTTCGGGCCGGAACCATGAACCAGAACCACTGCCGGGAAAGGACCCGTACCTTGCGGTCTGGTCAAAGTTCCAGGGAGAATCCAGTCTCCGGTCCTAACCTGGACTTCTGCTTCCTGAAACAACTCCGGCCGGGCGTAGGACGGCGGAGGGCTTTCTTTTACCTCCAGATGGGGAACAAAGCTGAAACCGGCGATTTCCGCTTGCTTGTTGAAGACCACTCGCAAATCCAGGGTCTGTTTTTCAAAGACACCGGTTACATAGATAAAATCATATGGCCCCTGGGCCTCATGCCTGAAGCCCTTGATCTCTTTAAGAGCACCAGTCCGGGCTTGAAGGCCCTCCCAGATCATTTTGAGAGTGGGCGGGGTAGCCTGCTTCTTCATGGTCTGGTCAAAATACTGGCCGGCTGCTTGGTAATTGTCCTGGCGGAGGTTTTCTATGAGCTCCCTGGCTCTGAGCTCCAGCTGACCAACATCGAGCTTCTCCTGGCCGGATGATTGAAGGCTCCAGGCCAGGAAACCGAATAGCATAATCACCGCCAGAATGTTCCGTTTGCTGGCCAGGCCTTTGGTCATCCTCTTTTATAACCTCCATGAATTACAGAAATTATTGACCCAGGCGGGTAAGCCCTGCTTAAGGTTTTCCGTCTCCAATTCCTGTCCGGCTTTCTTCCGGGCGGTCCGAAAATTCCAAACTTTATCCGAGGCCAGGGAAAGAATTGTGCTTCAACTTATATTAAATCTTACGGCTTTATTTTTCAAACTGAAGCCGGGATTTCAGGATTCAGGCGAAACCAGAAACTTTCCCCGGCTCCTTCCATTGACCGCTGCCGCCCGGAAAAAAAATCCCCTGCCCCCTTTGTTCAGGAGGCAGGGGTTTAAATCTGTCTTAAACGATAGCAGGAGTACAGCGCTGGCTAATCCAGCACCAGCTCAGAATCGATAATTTATGCCGACAGCCACATCCACAGTAGTTCTGTTAAAGGTAACCGGATAAGCGGGGAATAGAAAATCCATATCCTGCTTTTCGTATTTTTTATAGAAAACATAAAGGGCGCCGAGTTCCAGGCTGAGTTTATTGGTCAGATTTAATTTCAAACCGCCGCCGACCGAATCACTGGTGAGTTCATGATTGATGTCATTCTGGAATTCGGGGGTCAGGTCGAACTGGGTTCTCAAGTAGCCGGCACTTAAGGTAACCAGGCGGCTCAGGTCATATTCCAGGCCCAGGCCAAGCTCGTAAGTGTTCTTTTTAATCAGAGCTTCCCAGCCAAGGTTCTTGGCATTCTTATCAAAGTAATAGCTAAAGGACAGGAAGCTCCGGAAGGATGGGGAAAAGGCATAGCGCAGGCCTGCGGACAGGATGGCCGGGATATCGTTCCTGAATTTTTCGCCATCGGGGAAAAGCCCGGTGTCATCAACGGTGGTCTTGTTAGTCAGTTCCAGCTTGGTGTTGAATTCATACTTCAGGCTGAAGGCCAGAGAATCGCTGGGAGTGAAGCAGAGGCTCAGGATAGGAGTAAAGCCGGTGCCGGTCTGTTTGGCGTTAACCTCTTTATCGGCGACCGCGGCGGCAAAGTCGGCATAACCCATCGACATGAAGAAATCATAGGCAGGTACCCAGGTTCCGTTGGGGTTGATCATAATATCGGTGATAGAACCTTCATATTTATTGGTAGCCTGAATCAGGCGGGCTCCAACACCCAGGGCCAGGCTCGGGCTCAGGGCATAAGAGAAATTGAGCTGATAGCCCAGGAAGACCGATTCGCCCTTGAAGGCGATGTTGAGATCATAGGCGGTGGTGGGAACACCCATGTTGGTCACTATGACGGGCAGGGTGGAAAAGGGAATTTCGAACGACGGCAGCCCGGTCTTGAAATCGGCAGTGCCACCACCAGCATTGGGACCAAAGCCGAAGGAAATGGCCAGGTTGCCCTTCTTGTAAACTGCGTACAGGTTGGGGAAAAATGGCACCCGGACTTCGCCCAGGTAATTAGGGTCGTTGAGCAGCGGGAAGCCGTTAATTATCTTCTTGTCCTGAGTGATGAACTGGTTGTGCAGCGATAGGTGGAAACCGTCCGACAACTTGACCAGCCCGGCCGGGTTGTAATACACAGCATCGATGTCAAGAGAAGCATTACGGGACATGAGCCTGATGAAAGTGGCACTCTGGTTGTTGTTGGTCAGGATGCCAGCTGTGGCGCTGGCAGTCAGCAGAGCCATGATGCCCAGCATACATACCGTTCTCTTCATTCCTTTACCTCCTTTGAAATTTGATAAATATTATCTTGATTTAAGAGAAAATATCAACTATTTTTTGGGGCCGGCATGTTTTCCGGTATGTTTTATTTTATTAGCCCGGGCCAGGATCTTCAAAGCCTGATCAAGTGTAAACAGATAGACCGGCCGGTTTTTCGCCTTTGCCTGAAAAATCAGAAGACTTTTCTGACAAGAAAAGCCCTTCCTTGAATCATATTTTGGCATTTTTTATTCAATAATTGTCTACCCGGACTTCGCTTTATGGATCAGTCAAATTTTTCTGTTAATAACCTATTTTTGCTAACTTTGCGATAAGGCGGGGAGAGGATTTTTTCAATTTTTTTATGTCGGGTCTATCCTGATATCCTTTGGCCGATTTAATGATATCAAAATATTTAAGGCTTGATTTTTATCGTATTCATTTGCTTTTTAAGCTCTTGCTTTTCCAAACTCTTTTTTGCCCTCCGGGCTCTTTAGAATAGCTCATTCAGGCCTATCTCCTGGCTTTCTTCCAAAATTTTTACTAAATCAGGTCCTAACCTTTTCTTAAGCTCGCCTTTATCATACCCTTTAGCTAGCAGGAAAGCCTTTAAGACCAGTCCATGCGATCTGCATATCAGGTAATAATAAGGAACTGGCGAAAAATTGCTACCAGGGCTTTAGCTTTCAGCTGCCTTTAGAAATTCAGAGGCGTATAAATGATATCCAGAAGGCGAAAGGCCAAAAGTTGGGGGCTGACATTGGACAATATAACCCGCAATCTCTCCCGCTGAGAAAACTATCCGGAGCCGGCTTTTCTCCCAGCTTTAACCACTCACTTTTAGAATCAAGCCGTTTACCCTCAGGCCTGAAATGTTTTCTTTCTAAGTCTGGCTGGCACCGGGCCGATGGACTTCTTGACAGGCTCCGAATAAAAGCCTAATTTAGAATCATAGCGGGAGGTCCTATTCAGATAGAAAGGCAGGGGATGTGGTCGAGTTTTTCCGGTTCCGATGCTGGCTGAAGGCAGCCGCGGCCCAAAATAGAAGGCAATAGAAATCCTGACCCAATCCCTTGTATTTTTATCGGAATAGTAGGATAATGGAAGTGTTATGATGGCAGCAGCCGAAATTTCGGACTGTTTATCAATTACAACCCCAAGCTACCACCTGTCAGTTCTTCTCCAACCTCTGTCTCTGGCCGTTCCGCATTTTCCTCAGAGCAGGGATTATTGTTTGGGCCCGGTTGCCCCGGCAGCTCTTTTCGCCCGCAATTTTCTCATAAATAAATTTCACTAGGAGGTTTACCATGACTGAATTTATACCGGATGCCACCCTTGATAACAGCGGCCTGGCCTGCCCCATGCCCATCATCAAGACCAAAAAAGCCATTGACGGGATGCAGGTTGGTCAAATATTGAAGATGATTGCCACTGACCCCGGCTCAGTCAGTGATGTGCAGGCCTGGGTTGGCAAAACTGGGCATGAGCTGCTAAAACATGAGCAAGAAGGCGACAAGTACATTTTCTACATCCGGAAGGCAAAGTAATTTCCTGCCAACAAGCTTCTATGAGAATAATTATCTTTAAAACAAATTGATTAGGAGGAATAAATAATGTCCGAAGAAAAGAAAAGATTAGCCATCATTTGTATCCATGGCAGCCTGGATGTTGCCTTTGCGGCCTTTGTCCTGGCTACCGCCGGGGCAGCCATGGAAATGGAAACCGCGGTCTATTTTGCCTTTTATGGCCTGGAGGTGCTGAAGAAAGGGAAAATTGACAAACTTAAGGTTTCTCCTTTAGCCAACCCAGCCATGCCGGTCAAGATTCCTAACATTGTGGCTATGCTCCCCGGTATGACTGCAGCCGCCACTTCCATGATGAAATCCTGGATGAAAAAAGCAAAAGTTGCCTCTTTAGGAGAACTAATGGAAATGGCCAAAGACCTGGGTGTCAGATTAATTGCCTGTCAGATGAGCATGGATGTCATGGGCATTAAGAAGGAAG